>JBFWYJ010000230.1:0-5593 GCA_050186555.1 Bacteroidia bacterium | reverse complement strand
GTACCGAACTTATTAGGACAATGGGTGCTGTGTGTAGAAGTTAAGGAATGGCGGAACGGGCAACTATTAAGCGTACACTACAGAGACTTTCAATACAATGTCATTAATTGCAACTTAACTGTAACCAGTGGTTTTGAATCACCCGCAGAAAAATGCATTGGTACAACGCTCAGTTTTACCAATCAAAGTTTTAGTAATTTTGGAATGAATTATCACTGGGATTTTGGCGAGAGTACTTTAAGCAATGATACTTCCAATATAAAAAATCCCACTTACACCTTTTCCGATACAGGATCTTTTTATGTTAAACTGGTTATCAATCCCGGATTACCCTGTAGCGACAGCATAACAAAACTAGTGTCTGTCTATCCTCCGTTTAATCCTGCTTATATTAAACCAGGAAATTTCATTTGTCTAAAAGATTCCGTATTCAATTTTTCAATTGGGGGGAATTATGTTGCCGGTGCAGCAACTTTTACGTCTTACTTTGGCGCAAATGCAACACCATCAATTTCAAGCTTGACTTCGAGTCAAATAAAGTTTTCAAGCCCCGGTTATCATGTTTTAAAACATTATGGCCAACAACATGTTTGTTATGATACATTAATTGATAGCATTTATCTTGTGGGGAAGCCCTTAGCAGATATCCTCAATTTGCCTTTTAGCGCTTGCAGTCCGGCTACAATAAAATTCAAAAGCACTGCTTCATATTCAATTCAAAATAAATATGTGTGGCAAATTGGAAATGTATACACCTATGGATATGAACCAACGCAAACATTTGTAACACCGGGAAATTACACCGCTAATCTTTCTGTCATCAGAACTGGAAACTGTCCTGATACGGCAACTTCAGAAATAAAAACATTTACTGTCTTTCCTAAACGAAATGCCAGTTTTAAGATGGAACCGGAAGAAACGACAATTTTAGACCCGGAAGTGTATTTTGAAAACTTAAGTACAGGAGACATAGATCATATTCGTTACAATTTTGGGGATGGAACCTACTCATTCTATATGAATGAAAAACATTTGTTCTATAATCCCGGCACATATAACATAAAACAAATTGTTACTAATAGTCATCAATGTAGTGATACAGCTTATAAAGTCTTAATAGTAAATCCGGAAGTAAGAATTTGGGTGCCAAATGCATTCACACCTACAGAAGACGGACTAAATGATTTGTTTATGCCAATGGCAATTGGAACCAAAGATTTTTTATTTCAGGTGTTCAGCAGAAATGGACAAAAATTATTTACTACAACAAATATTGGTGATGGCTGGGACGGCACCTTTAAAGGCAAGCTTTGCAAAGAAGATGTTTATGTATGGAAAATCTCCTATACAAGTTCCGTTTCAGAAAAATTTATTACTAAAACCGGAACTGTTATGCTAATGAACCGACAATAGTTTATTTTGATTCGTTATAGAGCTTGGTTATGATATCGTAAGTTTCTTTAGCTTCTTTGTGTTTTTTCTCCAATTCAGGTGTTTTACCTTCCTCTAACTTTTTAACCAAATCCTTTTCTCTGCTCTCCCACTCTCTGCTTAAATCCTTTAAGCCTTTAAGCGCGCCCATTTTTGTAAACTTACCGTTCTCTTTGGCAATTGCATCAAAATCATTTGCTGCCAGAATAGCTGCTTCTGCTTTTTGACAATCCTTTGCTAATTTTATATAACTGCTTAAATAAGACAGTAATTCGAAACCGCTAAAGTACTTCATGTTGGCATGAAAAAAAGTTACTTGTTCTTCTCCTCCAAACTTTCCGTATATACTTGCAATTTTTATAAGTAATGATTTGCTCATGTCGCTTTCCATTGTTTTACAGGCAGCTAGTGCTTTCTTTGAATCTTTCTTTACAAAGAAATCAAGTGCTTCACCAACGATTGCAATCGATTCAACACTCAATGCTTTGTCATTGATGTCATTTAATTCGGGCAAATCACTGTAATTTGAATTCAGAAATTCCAAGGCTCTAGCTTTTACCTTGTTATGCTTACTATTTGCGTAAATATTTTTCATCAAAGTAATAAGTTCATCTTTTTTGTCAATCTTTTTTTCATTTAATGCACTAATTGCCATTGTTTGAATTCTATAAAAAGCATCATTCTGAGCCGCATCTTTAATTGTTGTGTAAGCCAGGTCATTGTCCATTTGCTTTTTTAATTTATTTAAGGCCTCATAGCGATCAATGTACTTCGGCGCGTGTTTATATTGAAAAACATATTCTTCTATTGACTTCTCATAATCAATTTCTGCTAACAATTGTCTTTCAGCATCGAAATTCACTAATTTAGGTTTTGCACTTGCGGGCAAGCTAAAAGTTTGTTTTTGTTCTCTGATTTCAATTAGGTGTCGCGCAGGTTTTTCATTCTCGTAAACATCAATTGTTAGTGGCAAACGATACAAAGGCGCCTCTTCGAAATCTTGATTTTGTTCAACTGTTAAATTAACCATTTTCTTTTCGGCGTCATATTCATAAGATACTTTCAATTCAGGGTGTCCTTTTGCCAGAAACCATTGGTTAAAAAACCAATTCATATCTAATCCGGTTACCTCTTCAAATGCTAAACGTAAATCATGAATCTCAGCAGTTTTAAATTTTCTGTTTTCGAGGTATGTCTTTAAAGATGCAAAGAAAGCATCATCACCTACCAGTTTTCTCAGCATGTGCAAAACTTGTCCCCCTTTATTGTAACTAAATCCATCAAACATATCCTCACGATGATGGTAATCGAAACGAATTAAATCAACTTGTTTGTTCTGCGCCATATATCCCATTCTGCTAACTAAATGGTGATAATCTGCAGCATCTGCACCAAACTTATACTCTTCCCATAAATATTCTCCATAAGTAGCAAAGCTTTCGTTTAACGGCAAGTTAGACCAACTTTCGCAGGTTGCTAAATCTCCGAACCATTGATGAAATAATTCGTGCGAGATGATATCTTCACCTTTATTACCATCCGCTATTTCTCTTTTTGTAGCATACACAGCAAAATCTCCATGTAAAGTAGCGCTTGTATTCTCCATCGCACCGCTAACATAATCTCTCACTGCAATTTGCGCATACTTAGGCCATGCATACGGTACGCCAAGTTTGCTTGAATAAAATTCAATCATTTCCTTTGTGTTACCAAAAATAGCTTTTGCATGAGGAACGTATTCTGCTTCTACGTAGTAACTGATTTCTTTGCCATTCCAAGGTTCATCAACTACTTTTTTAAACTCACCAACCGCCATCATCACTAGATATGGCGCATGAGGCAAATCCATCTTCCAATGATCAGTTCTTGTTCCGTCTTTATTTTTCTTAGAGTCTACCAATAAACCATTTGACAAAGTTGTAAACCTGTCGAGTACTGTCATGTAAATGTCCTGTGTCATTTTTTGATTTGGGCTGTCGATAGTTGGAAACCAAACGGAGTTGGATTGGGTTTCGCCTTGCGTCCATATTTGAGGCATCTTATATGGGTTCTCGCTTTTCGGGTTAATGAAGTACAAACCTTTATCACTACTAATTGCATTGCTGCCACCCTTAGATTTTAGCTCGTCCGGTTTTGCAATGTATTCTATAATGATGTGAAAAGTTTCGTTCTTAGTAAAAACTTTACTCATTTCAATAATAATAGAATCGTTCTCATAACTGTATTTAGATGGTAATTCAGCCCAATCTTCTTTTCCTTTAACCTTAGATTTATCGGCAAGCAGCTTTAATGATTTTATCTCCATCCCTCTTGCATTTAAAAAACACATTTTTGTGTCATAGAAATGAGGCTTTAATGTGATATCGGCCTTCCCATTTAAACGGGAGTAAGTCCAATCAAAACTAACTTCAAGTTTAGTATGAATTAAGTCGCAGGTTTTAGGGTCGGTCTCCTGGTATTTTTTTGGTTTTGGGGCTTCCTTTTCTTTTTCAACCTTCTTTGGTTCTTCTACAACTTCTTTTACAGAGACAACATTTTCAACAGTTGCATTGGCTGCATTCTTCTTGCTGGAATGACACGCAACCAAAAGAGAAGTTAAAATTAACGATTTGATTAAACCTACCTTTTTCATAAACATACAGTTTACACAAATTTGGTATTTATTTCATAGTAAATCAAATACTTATCGCCAAATTATGCCATTGGTCGGAATTAATGATGAACAGTAGTAAAAATGGATAAAAAACTTAATCTGTCTTAAGTGCCTGCTTCTTCACAACACTTCTAGAAACGAAAATACTAACTTCATATAGCAGATACATTGGAACGGCAACAATCATCTGTGAAGTAACATCCGGACTAGGTGTAATTACTGCAGCAGCGATTAAAATTACAACCGCGGCATGTTTTCTGTATTTACCCATAAACTCAGGAGTAAGTAATGTGAGTTTTGTGAGGAAATAAACCAAAATAGGCATTTCGAAAATAATGCCCGTTACTAATGTCATTGTAGAAATTAAAGAAATATAATCATCAAAGGTGTTATTTGTCTGAACGATACCGCTTGACGAGACCTGATAGCTAACCAGAAAATTGTAGCTCATTGGAAACAAAATAAAATATCCAAAACCAATACCAATAAGAAACAATATTGATGCTATCAATATGAAAAGTTTAACCGGGCCCAATTCCTTTTCTTTTAATGCCGGTCTGACAAACTTCCATAATTCCCAAAGTAGATATGGAAAACCAAGAATCAAACCGGTTAACAAAGCAATCCACATATGATTAAAAAACTGCTCAGAAGCAGCAAGCGTTTGAAGATGTGGTGTGTTAACTGTAATACACATAATATCGCCACCACCTAATTTATATCCCAATGCACATAATGCTCTGTAAGAAATAAAATCTTGTTGTAGTGGCCCGAATATAATTGTATCGAAAATAAAATCATTGAAAATAAAAGCAGAAATAGCAAACAACATAACAACAGCAGCACTTCTTACGAGATGCCACCTTAAGGCCTCGAGATGTTCAAGAAAGGACATTTCCTGAGGTTCATTTTTGCTATCGCCTAATAAATTCATTTAACGCGGTAAAGTTACCAAAAGATGTATGAATACCAATACAAAACGCTCTACCATTTTCCTCCGGATCCGCCGCCACCGAAGCTACCCCCTCCAAAACCACCAAAGCCACCGGATGAACTTGATCCGCCAAAACTTCTGCCATAACCTCCATGCCATCCTCCTCTGGAATAACTACCGCCTCGCGGAGGTTGTTTGCTAACCCAAATAATAAAAATAATTATTGCAATGATAATGAATATTGTTTTGGCTGAAACCTTTCTCTTCTTTTTAACTTCTATGTTGTACTCTCCTTTGGCTGCTTTCTCTATCGCGTTGATGGCATTGATAAGAGCCTGATAATTTTGGCCCTCTTTCAAAAAAGGAACCATTTCATTTTCACGAATCTGTTTCGTTGCCAGATCCGGAATCGCACCTTCTAAACCGTAACCTGTGGCAATAAATAAATCTCTTTCTCCTGCGCCTCCTGTAGGTTTTATTAAAATGACTACACCATTGTTAAAATTCTTACTGCCTACTCCCCATTTGTTTCCAATTTCAAAGGCATATTGAGATGCATCATTACCGAGTAAATC
>JBFWYJ010000229.1:0-5647 GCA_050186555.1 Bacteroidia bacterium | reverse complement strand
TATAGGCTTGTATCTTAGATAAAATCATATCATAGGCACTTGGTGCTTCTTCTAAAGTATAGGTGTGAGAAATTAATTTTTCAATTGAAATGGCATTTGACGCTAATAAATCAATAAAGCTTTGCATATTTCTATTCTCTGTCCAACGGACGTAGCCAATAGGATAGTCCATGCCCTTTTCTTCGTAATTCGGGTCATAACGGCCAGGACCGTATGACATGGACATGCGCAAATCCAGCTCTTTTTTAAAATAATTAGCCCTGTCAAATCCGGTTGGTACAGCTCCTACAATAACCACCTTGCCCTTCTTACGGGCAGAACTACCTGCAAATTCAATTGGGTCTATAGAGGAGGTTCCAGCGGTAATAATAACAGCATCCACACCATTACCTTTTGAAAATTGACTAATTAAATCTTCAATGCCTGCAGTATTTCTATTATATACATTTTCAATACCCGCCTCTTTTGATTGGCTAACTTGTTTGTCGGCAACATCTACACATATTGTTTTAACGCCCGAAGCTTTTAAAATTTTTGCAGTTAATTGTCCCAACAAACCCATTCCAATAATTAAGCAATTTTCACCCATTTTTAATTCGGCCTGTCTAATACCTTGGATAGTTATAGCAGCAATTGTCGCAAAAGCGGCATGTTTTAAATCAACACTCTCAGGGACTTTTACGCATAAATTTACTGGCACTGCAACAACATCGGCATGTGAGGCGGAAGCGCCACCACAAGCTACTTTATCTCCAACTTTAAATCCTTTCACTTCTGCTCCCACAGCAATTACTTCACCGGCACAACTATAACCTAATGCAGAAGGCGTATCTAATTTATTCATCACTAATTGATACGTTGACAGAAATCCGTTACGTTTAATCATTTCAATGACTTGTTTAACCTCTTTTTGTTTACTTCTCGCTTTTGCAATATAACCTTTACGGGCATCGGTAACTGTTTTGCCTTCGGTGCCTGCACTAATTACAGAGTAGTAATTGCGTACCAATACATCACCTTTATTTAAAGCAGGAAAAGGAACTTCTAAAATTTCCATTTTCCCTGATTTTAATTCTTGAGTTAATTGTTGCATTAAAGCTTCTTTAAAATGGTTAGTAAATTAATAATAAACTATTTTGAGTTATTAAGATCGCGCTAAAGTAATATCAAAGACAGATTTCAAATTTTCAATCATTTTATCTTCTGTATACCTTTCCTCATATAATAAACGACTTTGATTAGCCATTTTTTTTCGTATTTCTGGATTTGTCACTAATTCTATTATTTTCTGTTTAATTCCCTCATGGGAGTTTGTTTCAACAATAAATCCATTTTCACCATGAATAACACATTCTTTAATTGCACCCTGGTCTGTAGTAATTATAGGTAATCCTGCAGCCATTGCTTCAACTATTACCCAAGGATGGCCTTCAGGCGCTCTTGGAGGGAAAATAAATATATCAGCATTTATAAATTGTTTAAATTTGTCAACTCCACTTTTTGGTGATTCAAATAGAACAGGTAAGTTATTATGATTTACAATATCAAAGCACAGCCTACGAAACTCTTCGTTTTTCCACCTACCTGTTACGGTACAGCTAACCTGCATAGTAATTTCTTTTGGAAGATCCTTTAATGCATTAAGTAAAAGATCTGCACCTTTATTAGCCATTAAATTCGCAAAGTATAGCAAATTTACTTTTGAAGAAGATGGTTCTTTTTTTGGAAAAGAGATATTAGCACCATTTGGGACAACAAATATTTTATCAGTAGCTAAGAATGGTTGAAAAATGTAACGCAGACTTTCACCAAGAACTATTGCTGAGTCTGCCTTTGATAATTTTGATTTGATGTATGCCTGAAGAATGAAATTTCTACTTTGATACCAAGTAAGTAGTGAACTACCTCTTAAATGAATGATGATTTTTTTCTTATAAAGTCTACCGAGGATTATTAATACGGAGTCTTTTAACAATCCAAAGGTCTCCTGAGCAATTGGAATAAGTACTATTTTTACATTGTTTTGCTTTAATAGTTTTAAGTAATTCGAGTATATTGAAAATGTTTTTACTATTTTATTAAAAGATAATTTACCCATAGTTTGCATGTCATCATTTAATCGCGTATCTAGATGTAATAAGTTGTAGTGTTTATTCAAATCGGAATTCAGAATAATCTCCGTTGCAATTGCAGGACCAAAATAGGGTGGAGGTAGTTTGCCGACAATAATTACTTTGATAAGGGCGTTTTTATTCATAGTTACTGTTTTAGAACACTTTGATTTTCGCTAAAAGTACTTAATTGTTTCTGGGTATCTTTATTAACGACAGGGTAGTTGAGGCCATAGGATAGTCCTGCCATAACCAAATACATTAATACGCCGCTTGAACCTAGAGGATTACTGCTAATAGAATACATAAGCATTATAACTACAGCAGTAACATTGAAAAAGGAATCATAGGATTTGAGATATTTTCGTCTTCTAAACATTGCAACGTAAAAGCCAATTAAACTAAGTAAGCCAATAATACCAGATGCAAATAAAAAACGTACATAGTCGCTGTGCATACCACCGCTTGTCATCGCTCTTTTGTTTTTGTAAGAGATCTCAGAGAACTGAACTCCAAAAAGTTTAGTATAAACACTTTCGGAATCCCATAACTCGAAGTATTTTTCCCACCTTATAATTCTTCCATTAAGCATCCTATCTTTTTCCGCTTCACCTTTATAAGCACCAATCTCTTTCGCAAATAGTGGCTTAAAAATGGATGAATAGATAATAGGAGTAGTAAAAAACAAGCACAGTAGAATTATACCTACAAGTTTTTTTACTGATTGGAATTTAAACGAGTACAACAAAGCTATGATTGAGATCATAATGAATACAGACCAAGAGGCCTGGTGTTTTAAACCATTAATTCCAAGTATCACGATAAATAAAACTACTATCACAACCCCAACCCCAACGTTACTTTTTCTTAAAATAAGGTTTTTTATAAAGAAGTAGCATAAAATCAGATAATTTCCAATTAAGAATGACATATAATTGAATAAATCGGCATACAGGCCAGTTAGTCTGTATCCTCCTCCACGGCTTTCATTCAGCTCTACATAACGTATCGGGCTAAAAATTATTTCGTAAAACAAAACACAAAGTGGGAAAATGGAAGATATTAAATATGTGTACAAGAATCCAATGAATCTTTCCCTGGAATTGATAATCTTGGTCATGTAAAGAAACACAATAATTGGTGTTATTGTTCGTAAGAAATGAGAGAGTGCATCGGCTTGTTTGGATTCAATAACAAGGAAGAATAAATTCAAAAACAGTAGTAGCGAGAACAAGAGGAATGGGGTTGGGAGATTCCTCATTTGTCTGTTTGGTAATTTTAAAAAATAATAAAATGAATAAAGAAGTGTTACCATTCCGGTTATCTGAAGTGGAGAAACAATGCTAGTTTGTTTTACATACCAAAATACATCAATAACTGGTCGAAGAAGGATGATCCATAGAAACCACTTATAAGAAACAGGCTGTTGCTTGAACCAAGTTCTCCAATTTTCTAAACGTAGCATAATATTGTTCAAGGGTACTTTGACTAATTCAGAGAGGAAGTAAATTGATGTTTCCAGTTTGCAATTGACAATTCTTTTCCAGTACTGCAAGCATTGTTAAATAACTTTTTATCTGTTGTAATTAACAAAGCTCTTAACTTTATAATATTGTCGTTTAACGATGGCTCAAGCAGTAAGCCATTCACGTTGTTTTTAAGATAGTTTATTTCCGGCCCATGTTTTAACCCTGCGAAAGTAATATAAGGCCGGCCATAGGAGAATGCATGGTTTATAGACAATCCGGATAATCCCGGTACAAAAACAAATGTTGCCCTTTGCATTAATTTAGAAATTTTCGCCTCATCAATAATAGCACCATACCATTCTATGGATGAATCTTTACTAATTGCTTCCTTTACAAAATGAGATTCCGGACCGTCGCCAATAATGATCAACTTTAGTATTTTCTCTTCTTTACTCAATTCTTTTTTCAATGAGAAGTAATACTCCAAACAAGTGTCTATTTTCTTGGAAGGAATTAGTCTGCCTATAAATAATAACGTAGGATTGGAAGGGTTTGGATATGAAAAAGTGTAATGTTTATCAACCTCAATTGTATCAATTGTATTGTTAGCCCAATATGCTTTATTTGCCGAAATAATTCCATTTGTAACGCATTCATTTCGGCTTGCTTCCGAGTAGAAAATTATTCGGTCATAGATGTTATAAAATATGCGGGTTAGTGCTTTATCAATTAATGTTGATTTACCACCGCTAGATCTCAACATCGGATGATTGTATGACACTAAACGAATATTTTGACCTTTTGATCTTGCTTTAATTCTTAAGAATGCGGCATACAAAATAAGAAGAAGATTCTTTTTTTCACGTGGGATTAATACCCAGTCAAAGTCATTGAAATTTGACTTCAATGTTTTTCTTACCTCTCTAGAAATCCCAAATTTTGATTTTGAAGCGGCTAACCTTATTTCGCGAAATTGTCTCGGTTTATTTAAGGATTTATCACCTTTACCTATCCTTCCTGATCCTGAAATAACAGTAAGTTTAATTCCATCGCCGCTCGCTAGGTAGTCAAGAAATCTGGCTTTATAGTGATTTAGATTTGGGCTAAGCCACAGTAACTTGATATTATTCTGCAAGAGCAACATAATAAAGGTTTAAATAATCAAGCGCCATTCTTGGCATTCCAAATTGAGTTAATGCGTAGGCTCTTCTCTTCGATGCGTTGGCTAACAGTTCGTTTAAGTTTTGATAGTAAAAAAGAAGTCGTTTAGCCATATCTTCGCTAGAGCTTGCAATGTCATTCTTTTCAAATGATTCAATTATCTCCAGCAGTCCGCCACTATCGCTAAAAACAAGATTAGGTTTGCCTGCCAGATAGGATTCTACAGCTACAAGACCAAAAGGTTCGTTTTTTGCGGGCGCTATGCATACATCAAATGAACGATAGAGGTCTTTGGTTTTTGATTGGTAACCCTTCATTTCCACGTTCATCGCCAAGCCAAGTTTCTTAATTAAATTTTCCACGTTAGCAAATGTGGGACCGTTACCAACAAGAATGAGCTTGCCTTTACCACCTATGTCTAAGAATTGTTTAAATGTTGTTACAGCTTTATCAATTCTTTTTCTTTCAATAAATCTGGAAACAACACCCACGGTAAAAATATTGTTTGTTTTCGTTTGTTCCACACTTTCTGTTTCTGCATCGTTCACAGCATTCAACACTACTTTCTTTCTTACCTTGGCAAGGCCATAGTGCTCAACGGCTCCAGAAAGTGTGAAATCGCTATTTGCGAGAAAATAGTCTACCTTATTAAGGTAAATTTTCTTACTCTGTTCTAGCAGAAACATTTTTAAGAAATTTCCTTTTTTAACACCCTTTGACAAACCATGAATTGTATAAACTATTTTTTTGCGCGCCTTTC
Organism: Bacteroidia bacterium; assembly: GCA_050186555.1. Lineage (GTDB taxonomy): Bacteria > Bacteroidota > Bacteroidia > B-17B0 > Aurantibacillaceae > Aurantibacillus. Next base: position 146 of record JBFWYJ010000229.1, on the reverse strand, counting down.
TGGCAGCTAAGAAGTAGTTTACATTAAACACGTGCATATGTACTATGTCGAAATTTCGGAACAGCTCTTTAACTTTTTTTCTCTTTTTGAGAGAAAGGTCGATGCCACTAGAATACTTACTTTCATATACTGGAATATGATGAGAG
>JBFWYJ010000228.1:0-5661 GCA_050186555.1 Bacteroidia bacterium | reverse complement strand
CTTTCCTTCGTCCTCTAGATAAAGGTGCATTGCGTCAAATTCTTACGGAACCTAAAAATGCTTTAATGAAACAATACGTTGAATTGTTTAAGATTGATGGTATTGAATTGGCATTTGAAGATGAGGTATTAGATTTAATTGTTGACAAAGCAATGGAATTTAAATTAGGCGCTCGAGGCTTAAGAGGAATTTGTGAGGCCATCATGACAGATGTAATGTTTGAATTGCCTGGCTTAGAAAACAAGCCGGAGAAACATTTAATCACTTATGATTATGCATCTGAAAAATTAAAGACTGCCAGATTAAACCAATTAAAGGTTGCTTAATATTATTTTCTTTTTGCCTTGATGCAAAAGGAAACAAAAAATCAAGGCTTTTTATTCTTAATTCTTTCAGAGTTATTTTTTAAACTCATTAATGGTTATTTGAAGGCGATTTCTTCGCTCCGCTCAGAACTTCCTTTAGAATTTTACGCCATTCCTTTTGTTTCTTTTCTGTATCAAGACAGAAAAGAAAGTTAAAACATTTATTAAGCATCTTTATAGATATAAAGATTGCGCATTTTAATCCTAAAATTGTACATTTATTACCCAAAACAAAATAATCATGGATTTTAAGAACTACCAGTTTACCGTAACAGACAGATTTATAAAATACGCTAAGATCGATACACAAAGCGATCCAACATCTGAAACTTGTCCTAGTACTGAAAAACAAAAAAACTTAGGTAAAGTGCTGGTTGAAGAGTTAAAACAAATTGGTTTAACTGATGCAGAAATGGACCAGCATGGTTATGTGTATGCTACCTTAAAATCCAATACGGATAAAAATGTACCAACCATTTGTTTTTGTTCACATATGGACACATCACCAGATTGTAGTGGCACCAATGTTAATCCGGTTATCCATAAAAATTACGATGGCAAGGATATTGTTTTGCCAAATGATAACTCACAAGTAATTAAATTTTCGGAGCATCCGGCTTTAGCTGATCAAATCGGAAATGATGTTGTAACAGCAGACGGAACTACATTATTAGGCGCAGACAATAAAGCAGGACTTGCAGAAATTATGGATGCTGTTGCTTATTTGGCATCTCATCCTGAAGTAAAGCATGGGGATATTCGTGTGTTGTTTACGCCGGATGAGGAAATTGGCAGAGGAGCAGATAAAGTCGATTTGAAAAAGTTGAATGCCAAATTTGGTTATACAATGGATGGTGAAACAATCGGTCATATCGAGAATGAAACATTTAGTGCTGATTCTGTAACTATTACCATTCACGGTTACCCAACGCATCCGGGATTTGCAAAAAACAAAATGCAACACGCTATAAAAATTGCATCAGAAATCATTTCAAAATTGCCAGCGGATAAATCACCTGAAACAACAGAAAAGAAAGAACCTTTTATTCATCCAACTTCCATTTCAGGAGGTTTGGAAACAACAACAATTTCATTTATTGTTCGTGCCTTTGATACGCCAACCTTGTTAGCTTTAGAAGAGGAGTTAAGGCAAATTACTGTTAATACTTTAAGTCGATTCCCAAAATGCAGTTATGATTTTAAAGTTATTGAACAGTATCGCAACATGAAGGAGGTTTTAGACAATCATCCTGAAGTAGTCAACTATGCTTTAGAAGCAATTAAGCGAACCGGTGTAAAGCCCGTGCTTTCAAGCATCAGGGGAGGTACTGATGGGTCTCGTTTGTCCTTCATGGGATTGCCTTGTCCGAATATTTATGCCGGAGAACATGCGTTTCATAGTAAACAAGAGTGGGTAAGTGTTTATGACATGCAAAAAGCAGTAGAGACTATTGTTTATTTATGTCAAATCTGGGAAGAGAATTCTTAGAAATTAATGGGGGAATTTAATTTTCCAATTCAATCTATCACAGTTAATGGGCAAACAAAAATTGATGTTTTGCGTCTTGACTTAATTCATCCATTATACGGAGGGAATAAGTGTTTTAAGTTGAAATACAATATTGAAGATTTCAAACATTCTCGTAAGAAAGCAGTACTGACATTTGGAGGCGCTCATTCAAATCATATCTATTCTACCGCAGCGTATTGCTATGAGAATAGCATTCCGGTTATTGGTGTTATAAGAGGAGAAGAGGAAATGGAAAGTCAATCTCCGACCTTGCAATTTTCAGTAAAGCATAATATGCAGTTAATATTTGTATCTCGAGAAGCATATAGCAAAAAAGAACAAAAGGACTTTCTAGAAAGATTGAATTTAAGGGAAGATGAGATTTACGTAATTCCTGAAGGGGGTAATAATGAATTGGGAATTAAGGGCTGTCAGGAAATGATACCAAAGGATTCAGATTACGATTTTGTTTTTTGTGCTTGCGGCACTGCATGTACTTATAGCGGGATACTTGCATCAGTTGATAACACAACGAAAGTGATTGGTATTTCCGTTTTAAAAGGAGATAACCAATTAATTGAAGATGTTAATGCAAATCTTTCTAAAATTGGCAGGAAGGTATTTCCTGATGTAGAAGGACATTTAAATCAATCCACAATTTTAAACAGTTATCACTTTGGCGGTTATGCAAGGCATACAAATGAATTAATTGAGTTTAAAAGTAAGTTTGAAACCAGGTACAATATGCCTTTAGATTATGTATACACATCCAAATTGTTTTATGCGGTTTTTAATTTAATTGAGAATAATAAAATACCGGCCAATTCAAGAGTAGCTGTCATTCATAGTGGCGGACAGCAAGGCAATGAAGGTTATGAAAGACGGTATAAAATTAATGCGTAAATTTATACAAAGCATTTTTCTATGATTCAGAGACCAAGAAGAAACCGAAAGAATCAAGTTATAAGAGATTTAATTCAAGAAAACCATTTAACCGTAAATGATTTTATTTATCCTTTATTTATTATTGATGGAAAAAATAAAAAAGTGCCTATTGCATCAATGCCGGGTATTTATAGATGGACCCCAGACTTATTACTTAAGGAAGTTGAGCAATGCCTCAAGTTGGGAATTAAAACATTTTGTCTTTTTCCGGCAATCAATGATAAGTTGAAGGATAAGAAAGCTTCAGAAGGATTAAATAAAAAGGGATTATATCCAAGTGTTATTAAGCTAGTCAAATCAAAATTTCCGGAAGCTGTAATCATGACAGATGTAGCGATGGATCCATACAGTAGCGACGGCCACGATGGTTTGGTAAAGAACGGAAAAATACTAAATGACGAGACGTTGGATATTTTAGGAAAGATGGCATTGGTGCAGGCAGAAGCCGGCGCTGATATTATCGGACCAAGTGACATGATGGACGGAAGAGTAGGATATATCAGAGAGATGTTGGATGACAATGGCTTTACTGATGTGTCGATTATGAGTTACACAGCTAAATATGCCAGCGCGTTTTACGGACCATTCAGGGACGCTTTGGATAGTGCACCAAAATTTGGCGACAAGAAAACTTACCAAATGAATCCTGCCAATAGAAATGAAGCATTGTTGGAAGCCGAGCTGGATTATTCTGAAGGAGCAGATTTTTTAATGGTGAAACCTGCCTTGAGCTACTTAGATATCATCAGTGATTTAAAGGCTAATTTTCAAATACCAATTACAGCCTATAATGTTAGCGGAGAATACGCCATGGTTAAAGCTGCCGGCGCAAAAAACTGGATTGATGAGAAAAAAGTTCGTGATGAAATTTTATTAAGCATGAAGCGAGCAGGAGCAGACATCATACTTACTTATTTCGCTAAGGAATTTGCCTTGGATCATAAATAATTTCAATTATTTGGAATTAAAGCATCATATTTTTTTAACCGGTTATATGGGCTCCGGAAAGTCCACAACCGGCAAGAAATTAGCAACGCAATTAAAAGTTGATTTTTACGACCTTGATGCTATCATCGAGAAGAAGGAAGGGAAGACTATACAACAATTGTTCGAAGAAATTGGTGAACATGATTTTAGAGAATTAGAATCTAAAGCATTAAAGCAATTAGTAAAACTGCTTTGTAAAAATTCTGTCATTTCGTTAGGTGGTGGAACTGTTTGCTTTAATGATAATTTATCTTTCATAAAGGAAAACGGCGTATTAGTTTATTTAAAAGCAAATGCTAAAACTTTGTTTAATCGATTGGTTAATGCGAAATCCGAACGACCACTATTAAAGGGTAAAACCGAGGAGGAACTCTTGTCATTTATTGAAGAAAACTTGCAAGGGAGAGAACCATTTTATAGCCAGGCAAACATTCAATCAGACATAATTAATCTTTCAATTGAAAGTTTAATCTCACAAATTGAGAAAATTTAATAGGCATATATTCATTTTTTGTTTGAGTATTCTATTAGTACCAAGTTATGCTCAGAAGAATGAATTGTTACTTACTGATAATGGATTTGGCATTCAATTTGGCGCCAACATTGCTATTGGTACACACTTTCAAAGAGTAGGCGTGGTTTGTAATGCCTACTATGTTTATCAGCAGTTTCAGGTTAATGCAGAAACGCGGTACCATATTAATTTAAAAAATCTTGGTCCTAAGAAGGTTTATGGCGAGGGAATTACATCACTGGGGTTGTTAGGCGCATTTGGCGACAAGAATAGCTTTTACAATCCTTTTTTATCTGTTGTTTCAAATCAAACTGGATATAAATATAGCCTGGCATATTCATTCAATTGTTATTGGAATACAATTAAAACAACGCAACAAACTGGCATTATTTCAATTCAGGTCGATAGGGTGAGTTTAATTATGGAAAATGACATTTTTGCAAGACAAACCTTAGATAGATTCAGAACCGGTGCTTTTATGTTGCAGTTTCAGTATGATACATTATTTCAAGCAGGACTTAATTGTACGATGTGGACAGGACAAATGGGAAGATCGACACCAATAGACAATAGTCATTTTTACACCGGGTGTTATATGGATACCAGCGGGAGCAAATACGCTAAGTATTCCCATGGAATGTTAAGCGCTCAAATGAAGTATAATGTTGGTTATGGCCAGTTTCCACAGGTTAATATTGGTGTAGATGCTGAACAAATTAGAAACATCATGCAGAATAAATTGATTCACGACATGAAATTCATTCCACAGAAAATGCAGAAAGTAAAAAACTGTTATATACCCATGTTAGATGCAGAAGGGAATCAATACTTATATAAAGAAGGGCAAAAAATTAAAAAACCAAAACCAATAATTAATATTGGCGTGAATCAAACTATTTTTTATTAGGATTTAGTAGTTTGCTAACGTACTTTCCAATTATATCAAATTCCAAGTTTACTTTGTCGCCTATTTTCAATGTTTTGAAATTCGTGTGTTCCAAAGTAAAAGGAATGATATGCACGGAGAAGGAATTATCTTTAGAGTTAACAACAGTTAAACTAACACCATTTATTGTTATGCTGCCTTTTTCAACGGTAAAGTGATTTTGATTCGGCGCGTATTCAAAACTAAATTCAAAACTTCCGTTTAAGTCTTTAATGTCTTTGCAAACACCCGTAGTGTCTATATGTCCTTGAACAACATGTCCGTCAAATCTTCCATTGGCAGGCATGCATCTTTCTATATTTACATAATCACCAACTTTTAGTTCACTTAGATTAGTTTTATTTAATGTTTCATGGATAGCTGTAACAGTATAATTATTGTTTTCAATACTCGT
>JBFWYJ010000227.1:0-5663 GCA_050186555.1 Bacteroidia bacterium | reverse complement strand
TGAACTTCTTGCTATTGCTTTTTATTTCTAATATTGGTTTCAACTTAAGCTAAATCGGCAAAATAACTCTCTGTTTTACTAAAAACTATTATTCCGGTTAAAAATAAAATCAACGAAACAACTAAACTTATTATAACGCCGTTTAAATCTAAAGGCATTCCCTTGAACCCTGCTCTGAAAAGTTCAATAGGTGCGAACATAGGGTTTAAATGAAAAAGTAAGTTAAAAATTCCTTTTCCGGTTATGTTTATAGGGTAAATTACAGGCGTTACAAACAATAAGGCTTGAATTAAAAACGGCAAAATATATCTGAAATCTCTGTACTTAACATTTAATGCAGCCAAAAAAATTCCCAAACCCAAAGTAGAAAACAAAGCCAAAAAAACACTTAATGGTAATAAATAGATAATGCTTAGGTCAAACGACACATTAAAATAAATGGCAAGAGGGATAAATACAATAAAAGCCATCGCAAAATCTACCAGTGAAACTAAAATAGAAGATACAGGAATAATTAATCTTGGAAAATAAACCTTCTTAATGATGTTGGCATTGCTCACCATACTATTTCCGGAATTTGAAAGGCCGCTAGAGAAAATATTCCATAATATAAATCCACTTAGCGCAAAAACTGGATAAGGAATTTCCAAATTGGTCTGGCTAGATATCATGTTACCAAACCCAAGTGTAAACAAAACAGTCATTAATACGGGTTGAAAAATGGCCCACAAGAATCCCAGGAAAGTTTGCTTGTATTTTACTTTGATATCTCGCCAGGCAAAAAAGTAAAACAGTTCTCTATAAGACCATAGTTCTTTAAGTCCAAGACTCAATTTCTTTTGAGGTTTTATTTCAAATTCAAGTTCCTGCATTAATCAATTCTCCAATTAAATCATAATCGGTGGCTTCCGTGATTCTCACCTCAACGAATCTACCTTGCGTTAGATGCTCTTCAGGCCTAAGTTTAATTATCACTTCATTATCTACTTCCGGACTATCAAACTCTGTTCTTCCGTACCAATAATCTCCTTCCTTTCTGTCTACTAAAACTTTATAAGTATTATTTACCTTATTTTGATTTAGTTCAAACGAAATTCCTTGTTGCAATTTCATGACAGCATCTGCTCTTCTCTTTTTCTCAGCTTCTGATAGATTATCTTCCAATGCAAAAGCACTTGTGTTTTCTTCATGTGAGTAAGTAAAAATTCCGAGTCTTTCAAATCTTGTCTTTTCAACCCACTGCAGCATTTCCTCATGATCTTTTTCTGTCTCACCCGGAAAGCCTGCAATCAAAGTCGTTCTAAGTGCAATGTCAGGAATTTCATTTCTGATTTTATCAACCAAATCAATCGTTTTTTGTTTAGTGATACCTCGCTTCATGCTCTTCAACATGTTATCCGAAATGTGCTGCAATGGCATATCCAGATAATTACAAATATTCGAATGAGATTTTATTACATCAATCACTTCCATTGGAAAACCACTTGGATAAGCATAATGCAATCTAATCCATTCGATGCCGTTTACGTCAGATAAAGCTTCTAATAATCTAGCCAGTTCTCTTTTCTTGTAAATGTCTAATCCGTAATAGGTAAGGTCTTGAGCTATCAACAATAATTCCTTTGTTCCGTTAGCTGCTAATTTTTCTGCTCTACTAACTAATTCTTCAACAGGCGTTGAAACATGTTTTCCTCGCATTAAAGGAATAGCACAAAAACTACAAGGCCTGTCACATCCTTCGCTAATTTTAAAATAAGCATAGTGACTTGGAGTAGTAAGCAAACGTTCTCCAACCAGTTCTTGTTTATAATCAGCTTTTAATGTCTTAAGTAATCTTGGAAGTTCTCTGGTGCCAAAATAGGCATCAATCTCGGGTATTTCCCTTTCCAGGTCGGCTTTATAGCGCTCACTTAAACAACCTGTGACAAATACCTTATCAACTAGGCCATTCTTTTTTGCCTCAGCATACTTTAAAATAGCATCAATACTTTCTTGTTTCGCAGATTCAACAAAACCACAAGTGTTTATTATGATTATACCGCTATCCTCGGACGCAGACTCATGTTCTACTTCCATTTTATTAGCCTTTAATTGGCCCATTAACACCTCACTATCCACCAGATTTTTGCTGCAACCCATGGTAATGACATTGACTTTATTTTTCTTTAATGTTTTGGTTTTCAAGGCTTAGTCTTATATTTACAAATATACAATATTGGGAGGATTTAACCTTTTAATTGTGATACAGAATATGTTTATTAAACGGGTCTTCTATACTTACCGCAAAATTCTGGAACCCTTGGTTTTATTGACAATTCTATTAATCACCGGTGTTATTGGATATCGAATTATAGAGGGCTATACTCTGCTGGAAGCATTCTATATGACCGTAATTACTATTGCAACTGTAGGTTATGGCGAAGTTCACGAATTAAGTGATACCGGAAGGTTATTTACGGCTTTTTTAATTATCACCAGTTTTGGTACATTTGCCTATGCCGTTAGTACTATAACAAGATTTGTTGTAGATGGCGAGTTTAATAATATTTTTAAATCCAGAAAGTTGAATGCAGCAATAGAAAAATTATCTGATCATGTGATTATTTGCGGTTATGGCCGTAATGGCAGACAAGCTGCGCAAATATTAAAAATACACAATACCCGCTTCGTTATCATTGAAAGAAATGAAAAGGTGACGGGCCAAATGGATCATAAGTATAAAGATTTGATAATTAATGGAGACTCTACACAAGATGACATTTTAGTAAAAGCCGGTGTAATGAGAGCCAAAGCGTTAATTACAACCTTGCCTGTTGATGCAGATAATTTGTTTATTGTGTTATCTGCCAGGAATTTAAATAAAAAATTGACTATTATTTCCAGAGCAAGTGATGATGGCTCTGATACCAAATTAAAAATTGCCGGTGCCAATAATGTTATCATGCCTGATAAAGTAGGTGGTGCGCAAATGGCTAGTTTGGTAATGAAACCAGACGTGATGGAATTTGTAGATTACTTGATTACACAAGGGGGGAACAATAATAACTTGGAAGAAATTACACTTGAGAACATTAAAGACGAGCTTATTAACAAGACTTTGCGAGAATTAGAAATTCGCAATAAATCAGGCGCTAACATTATAGGATTTAAAACCATTGAAGGAGAATACATCATCAATCCAAGTGCTGAAACCAGATTAATTCCGGAATCAAAAATATTTGTTTTAGGAACCCCCGAGCAATTAAGAAATTTGAAATCAATTTTAGGGGTTTGACAAATCTATTTCTGTGGAACATTAAATTCAATACCCCAATTAGACACGTAATGCTTCAAAGGCCCTAAACCCATCTTCATTCTGCGCTTATCCACTTCTTCTGGATTTTCAAGTGGCGAAAGTTCATATTTCTTTTCCTTCTCATTATATTTAACTTGCGAACCGAATAGTTGTTTTTTTCCTTCGCCTAACAATACACGGTCTTTCATTAATGCATAATCCTGCCATTCCGCTTCATTGCTTTCGCAAGCTTTCTTTAGCAAAGGCAAATACTTGTTTTGTCTTTTAATATCTGAATGCTGAATAATTAAAAAGGCCGTAGAAGTAGCATTTAAACCTACAACTGATATTTTCGGCCATCCATACCGAGCAATTATACTTTCAATTTCCTTTTGATTTGCTTCATTTATGGCCTCTTTGATTTTCCAAATTGAATCTATTTTTGGAGAGTTTTCTCCGAATTTATTTCTAATGACTTCCATTTCATAATAATAAGCCTGGTCTTTCATCTTCATGTTTAACAGCTTCAAAGTCAAATCTGGTTTTTCATACTTTTTTCCGCTTCTTTGTTCTACTTTTTTTAATTGATTCGTTTGAATTTTTTGCCATCGTTTGTCTAGAGATAAGTTATACAAATCCGGATCTGATACTACATATAAACCCGAATCACCTTTAAGTGCTTTGTCTAAATACATGAATGCTGTATCCTTACTGCCGAGCAGCGAATATAAACACGCTGTGTTATAATATTTAGAATTATCAGAACTATCTTCTGATATTGCTTTTTGCAATTCAGAAATTGCGCCTCGTAAATCCCCTGCGTTTCTTAATCCATCTGCTTTAGTTGGTTTCTCAATTAAAACAGAGTCTGTGCCTGTCCAAATTATTTCATATTTAGATGTGTCGTATTGGCAATAAACAAAATGTGAAACAAAAATTAATACTAATGTGATTCTGCTTTTAATCTTTACTTTATTCATGAGCACTTACTTAAATCTATTGAAAGCTATTTCTACTCTTCTATTACCTAATCTTCCTTCTTCTACTGAATTAGTGAATTTCGGCTTAGCATCACTAAAGCCATTGGTGCTAATTCTGCTTTTACTAATTCCATTCTTTATCAGGTAATAATTTAGTTATTACTGACTAAATTATCATTCAGATAAAAAACCGTGTCTTTTAATTTGTTAGTGCTGGATGGCACCCATTGCCCTTGTTTTTTACCATTACAATTTACAACATTCACTGTATCCTCATGCCCATACGAACCAATTATCTCCCATACATTAGGATGACAATTAGTGTTTTTTGCTAATGATTTTGACTCGTCCATACAACTACTAAAAAAAACAGTGCAAAAAAGAATAAAATACATTTTTACATTTTTCATATCGTGGTAGTTTAAAAAACTAGAATAGGAATTTCTGCTTTATACCTCTTATAACAATCACCAATAATGAAGTTACAAAAAACTTAAAGAATTAAAAAAGCCCCAATCTTAAATTGAGGCTTTTTGTTTTGTCTTATACCAATGTTATAAACCCAATAAAACTTCCTCAGGATTTTTACCGCCGAATAATATTCTGTTTGGATTTTCCAGCATCTCCTTAACCTTAACTAAAAAGCCTACAGATTCTCTACCATCAATAATACGATGATCGTAACTTAATGCTACATACATCATCGGGCGAATTACAATTTGTCCGTCAACCGCAACAGGTCTTTCAACCACATTGTGCATACCCAGGATGGCACTTTGAGGAGGATTGATTATTGGTGTACTCATCATACTGCCAAAAACACCACCATTTGTAATGGTAAATGTTCCGCCTTCCATATCAGGAATTCCTAATTTTCCGTCTCTAGCTTTTATTGCCAAATCTTTTATGCCTTTTTCAATATCTGCTAAACTCATTAATTCTGCGCTTCTTAAAACAGGCACCATTAATCCTTTAGGCGCACTAACCGCAATACCGATATCACAATACTTATGATAAACAATTTCTTCTCCATCTATCTGAGCGTTTACAGCTGGGAAATGATACAATGCCTCGCAAACTGCTTTAGTAAAGAAACTCATAAAGCCAACATTTGTACCGTGCACTTCCTTAAACTTCTCTTTATACTTAGCCCTGATAGCATAAATGGCACTCATGTCAATTTCATTAAATGTGGTTAGCATCGCCGTTTCATTCTTTACGCTAACCAATCTTCTTGCAACTGCTTTACGCAAAGTAGTCATCTTACTTCTTTCCTGCGAGCGCTCTCCTTTCCAGGTATCACTTAATACTTGTTGCACATTTGGAAGTCCGTTCGATAATGCTGCTAAAACGTCTTGTTTAGTAATTCTTCCGTTCTTACCACTTCCGTTTAATTGTCCGGCTCCAAT
>JBFWYJ010000226.1:0-5697 GCA_050186555.1 Bacteroidia bacterium | reverse complement strand
GGGTTAGTGGATTGATTACCATTTCCTAAACCAATTTTTTCATCAATGAACAATTCCATTTGCCCGCCCTTAACTGACGAAGCCATTTCACCTGCTTTGTTATACTCAACACTTGGTGTTTCGGACACTGGTGCAGCAACTTCTGCTACAACGGGTGCAGGCGCAACATGATTAGAATCAAGAACTTCAGCAATCGCAGTTGCGATACCGCTCATAATTGGTTTACCTGTGCTATCCATCTGCATTGGCTCAGCCTCTTCAACATGCTTAGATATCTTTACTGAAACTACGCCATCATGTAATGCATTCGCCCAAAATGATTGGAAATCCATGTACTTTCCTTGTAAAGGAAAAACACGATTGTTCCAATAACCTTGGAGAAACGTATGGTAATCCGATTTAACACCACTCCATTTTAACAATGAATCCTGAAACTGTCTTGTTCCTTCATGTCTTGGTTGAGAGAAAATAGGATTGATAGTAGGTTGTTGTAAAGAATAATGTCCGCGCTTAGGATTTGCATCACCCCAAGATTCTAAGTAGTGATTATCAGGGCAAACAACATCCGCTAAGGCAGCAGTTTCATCTAAAACTTGTGCAAATGAAATTTTATTTGCGACCTTTTTATATGCCTCTTGAAACTTCAAAAAAGAAGCTGTATACACAGGGTTACAATTATAAGTTAGCAAGGTGTTCACCTTTCCTGCAGCCATATCAGCTACTAAATCAGCAAATTCTTTATCGTTACCTTGTTTTAGATTATAATGATTTTCAACATCAACAGTAGCGCCATAGTTTGACAACATTTTGTTGATTCCGTTTACTAACGTTTGGATACCCTCATCATTAATCCCTGAAACAACCAATGATTTTCCTTTATTAGCGAGCAATTCTTTTGCGGCACTCTCAATACCTTTAGTTGCAGCAGCATTAGAAATTTTATCATTTCCACTGGCTTTTGAATTACCGGTTGCAGAAGCAATTTGGTTGAATAAAGCTAAAGTAGCTTTTCCAATATCTGATGCTTTAACAGGATAACGGTAATCTGCATTTGCACCAGTCAAAGATAAATTTGCTTCGAAATGATAATGTCTGTTCATCACAGGATTATCTTTAGAAACTTTTCTTCCTTTTGAATATTGGTTTGCAAATTCAATCGGGTTTAGCCAGTTTCCTAAAAAGTCGCACGCTAAACCAACTATCACATTTGCTTTCGAAAAATCGTATGAAGAAATTACAGCCTTATCATGAACATTTTTGTTCGCATTAATCAATGCACTATAAGAAACCGCATCGTACACTACCTGCTTTACAGTTGGGTATTTAGCTTTGAATTGTGCAATTACAGCTTTTGTAGAAGGGCTAATAATAGAAGAAGTAAGTAATCTTATTTCTCCACCTGCAGAAATTGCTTTTGCTGCTGTGTCATCTGCCACAGCCCAAGTTGCTTCTTTGCCTTTTACTAATGGTCCTCTTAATCTAGCACCATCATAAAGACTTAATACAGAAGCTTGAACACGGGCAGAAGTACCTCCTAATGAAATTTTTGATAAATCATTGCCTTCTATTTTAATAGGACGGCCTTCCCTTGTTTTTACCAAAATTGAAGCGTAATCATGTCCATCATAAAATGTAGATGCGTAAAAATTTGCTACTCCAGGAGTAACTTCTTCAGGTTTTACTACATACGGGATTGAACGATTAACAGGCGTTTCACAAGCAGCTAAAGCTACTGCGGCTGTTGAAAAGCCCATAACCTTAAGGAAATCACGACGTGACGTACCTTTTGATTCATCTTCATTACTAGACAAAAACTCATCTATAGGAAGAGGATCCGAGAATTCATTCTTATGGCTCTCTTGGAATTCCGGACTATTGTTAAGCTCCGGTAAACCTCTCCAATATTTCTTAGACTTAGACATATATTGATTCGTTCGTTTACTTAATAAATTAATAGTGACACTTAGCACATTCCAATCCACCTATTTTATCTACAGTGAATTTAACGTCGTATTGTCCCTTATACTTTTCTTTTAATGCTGCATGCAATCTATCATAATAAGCATTGCCCTCCATTGCCACTTGGGTATTTCTGTGACAATCAATACACCATTTCATGGTTAGTGGGTTTTTTTGCTCTGCAACAGTCATTTCTTTAAGATTACCATGACACACAGCACAGTCAATCTTTCCTACTACCACGTGCTGCGAATGGTTGAAATAAACATGATCAGGAAGGTTATGAACTTTAATCCACTTTATTGGATTTTGTTTGCTTTCATCAAATGAATTTGAGGTAGGATCAAAGCCCGCTGCTTCATAAATTTTTGCAATTTCTTTGTCGCCATATTGAGGGCCTTTTTGAATTGATTTATGGCAATTCATACAAATGTTTACCGTTGGAATTCCCGCATGACGAGATTTCTCTACAGTACTGTGACAATACTGACATGCGATTTCATTATCTCCTGCATGCAGTTTATGAGAGAACTTAATTGGTTGCTCAGGCTTATAACCCTTTTGTGTTTTCCAATCATAATATACCCCAATGTCATAACATGCGTCCCAGCAAGACTTCATTCCAACAAAAACGATAATTAAAGAAATAACACCAACTAAACGACGATTGCCGCTCATCCAGTTCTTAACCTCATCCATGAAAGAAACTTCAGGAGCCTCCTCTTTACCTTCTGCTCTGTTAGCAGAGTTTTGTAATGAATGTCTTACACCTCTTAGTGCACCAATCAAAATAGCCAGAATAACAATTGCACCTAGAATTAAATATACTGTGTTTAAGCCGCCTTCATCCTCAACTTCAGAGCCTCCGCCTACAGCAACGGCTCCAGGTTGATCGGCTTTTGGTGCAGGAGGATTCTTTACATAATCCAAAATCGCAGCAACATCTGCCTCACTTAGCTGTCCTTCAAAAACAGTCATTGCAGCCTTACCGTACTTCGTATAAATCTGGTTGGCGTAAGCATCACCACTTTTAATTAACTTTTCGTTATTTAAAATCCAATTTTTTAACCAGTCGCCTTTTGGTGCTCTGTCAAAAATTCCTTTTAAGCCAGGACCGGTTAGCATCTGGTCTGAGTGAGCGGCATGGCATACTGCACAATTCTGCTTAAATAACTTCTCACCATCCTGCGCGGATATTTTAGAACTAAATCCAATTAATAAAATGGCTGCAAGAAGGACTCTGAGGGGATTACAACACTTGTAACTTTTCATATATCTATTTAAAAAAGATCAAACGAATTCAATGGTTTTATGACAATTAAATGACACTAACCGGGAGCAAATTTAACAGAAGATTGATAAATAAATAAGGAAATTTTTATTTTTTTTAACACCTGTATATATTTATAATCATTCTAAATAAGCTTTCGATATGATTAATAATAAGGAGTACAAAGTAGCTAAAAAAAAGAATGAAATTACATTTGGGGTTTTTGTTCCCAAGTAGATGATTGTTTTTTCGAAAAACGAATTCCGAACATTATTTCATGTGTCCCGGATGAATAATTTCGAATGTTGGTTGTTGTAATATCGTATGAATAGCCAAACATTAAGTAGTTCTTATACATGTATCCAACCATTGCTGTGAAAGCGTCTTTATGGCGGTAAGCACCTCCCAGCCAGACCTGATCTTGGTATATTATCCTTACGCCCCCATCAACTTTTATTGGTGCAGGTGAAGCCCATTTCAACAAGAAAGACGGTTCAATCTGAAAATCATCTCCGATATCAAATAAGTAAGCGCCATTAACATTTAAATGTGTCACTATTCTACTTTCCTTTGAACTTGCAGGATACAAATTGATTGGCGCCTGGTACAATTGAGGTGCACTAATACCAAAATAAAACCTCTTCTTTTGGTAAAAATAAATTCCTGTTCCAAAATCAGGGACGAATGTGTTGCGATACGTGTTTAGAAGATGTGCATCTCCTTCTTCTCGCAGTATCAATTTTGACCCATCAATACCCCATTGCAAAATACCCGCACTTAAACCAAGTGAAAGATTCAATTCTTCATTCAACTTAATGTGATACGCATAAGAAAAGTTTAATCCTGTTCTTCTGGTTGGACCAACAATGTCAGTATACAAATGCATTCCAAGTCCCATATTCTTTAATTTTAGAGGGCCATGGCAAGTTAACATGTAAGTTCTGGGAGCATCAGTAATTCCTACCCATTGATATCTGTTATTTGAACGAACATCAGCAAAATCTTCTTTCCCGGCAACAGCAGGATTGATAGCCAATTCATTTAGCATGTACTGAGTGTACTGTGGCAATTGCTGCGCACTAACATTCAATGCCCAAAAAATTGAGAATACTATTAATAAATATGTTTTAATTCTTCTCATTATCTGAATATGGTTAATGGGCCGGTATAAGGTTTTGGGTAAGCATCATGATTCAATTTGATAATGTAGTAATATGTTCCTACCGGTAAATCCTTGTTTTTATATCTTCCGTCAAATACTGTGTTGTATCCTTTGCTGTAAAATAATAATTCACCCCACCTGTTATAAACCTCAACTTCGCATTGAGAGAATTGTTGAATGTTATCAATAATCCACGAATCATTTCTGCCATCTGCATTCGGGCTAAAGCCATTTGGTATCTTAATTTCAGGATAAATAAATACTTGGACAGTATCAAAAGCCGTACAACCATTAGCATCTGTAATAAACACAGTATAAGTTGTGTTAACTGTATTTGAAGCCGTTGGATTTGGAGAAGTTGGATCGTTCAATGTGTTTGAAGGTAACCACGAATAAGTAAGGGCAGAAAGTGAAGTTGGACTGCCTCCAATAGAAGTTGAACTAAACAATGAAATACTTTGAGTAGGACCTGCGTCAACAATTGGAATTGAGAATGAATTTACTACCAAAGTGTCAGTATCAAAACATGCGGCAACTGAAGTAGTCACTAGTAACACATAAGTACTTGTTCCACTCGGAGGCAAGATATTGGTAGTTGCAGTTGCAGCGATTGTATTAGATGTAGGAATTTCTATCCAGGCATAATTTAATGCATTCACTGAATTGCTACCATCAAGTAAAATAATACTATTGTTACAGAATGAGGTATCGTTGCCTGCAATAGCATCAACAGTAAACGAGGCATTGACAGTTAAAACAGTATCTCTTGAACAACCATTGATATCGGTGTATGTTAGTGTGTATGTTCCGCTTGCTGTATTACTAATATCTTGTGTAGTATAGGTTGCCGGCCCGTTCCATGTGTATGAATAAGCAGGTGTTCCGCCTGTTAATGTTGTTGTTATAGCCCCATCATTGGATGAATTACATGTAGCACTTGTAATGTTTGCTGCAAATGTAAATGTAGGCGGTTCGATTAATGACACAGTTGTTGTAACATTACAGCCTTTAGAATCTGTTACTGTGGCAGTATAATCTCCCGTGCATAAATTAGTCAATTGACTTGCAGGCGTTACAGTTGTTGCAGGAATCCAAGTTATGTTATAAGGTAACGAGCCTCCACTTGGTACAATTGCAATTGAACCGTTACAAAGACCATTACAAGTGATATCAGCAACAATAGGCTGGCTTAAATTCATGGCCGGATCCTCATTAATAGTAAACGATTGAATTGCCGAACAGCCAGCGGCATCAGTTACAGTTACAGTAATTACACCTCCACATAAACCTGTAACTGTGTTTGTGA
>JBFWYJ010000225.1:0-5711 GCA_050186555.1 Bacteroidia bacterium | reverse complement strand
GAATTTTATTCCTTACAAAAGCTAGTGAACAGGAAATGCAAATTGTAAATAGTATTAAAATAGATTATGAAAATAAATTATCAGCACATATTGAGAAAGACGCGGAATACTTAATTATAGATAATGGCAAATTTGCCATTGAAGTTCCAAAAGATCGTGCAAAAAACATGAAGTATTATATTGAGAACACTCAAACATTTAAAAATCTACTTCTTTTCGTGAATGGTTACAGGCCGGTAGTTAATTTTAATGGTGATCCTACCAGTACATTGCTTGAATATGCGGACACTGACAACTCAATAGATTTTGGAGACTCAAGAGGTTACTGGAAAGGCATTGATAAAATGTTTATAGACAGAATTGGCACTAGACAGGCGATTTATGCTGATGGGCACCATAACGTTGGAACGAGTAATCATAAAAATGTAGCAAATTATCTTGCTGGTAATCTAGATTCCGATAAAACTAGATTAGAGTGTGGGATTTTTCCATTTAGTCCATTTTGCAATACGAGCGTATATCTTCACACTGAACCGAACATTGAAGGCTTTAATGTTCGCCTGAATTCAGGCAAACATGCAGGCGAAAAAATTGTGTCAATGATTAAAAGCTCAGAAATAATCTTTGATAAAAATAAGGACACATTGGATATTGTTGCCCATAGCATGGGTTATGCATATTCTGTTGGGATGATTCAAGCGTTAGAAAAAGCTAAAATTAAATTTGGAAGATTTTACATCATAGCACCGGAAAATGCATGTTCAGGTGGGCCAAATTGGAAACTATTTGAAGAAACTTGGCAATACGGCAGTAACTTAGGAGAAAAAGATGCCGACCCACCATATTTACAAGATGGTGTTGCGCCTCAGTGTAAATGCAAGGATTTTCCTACCCCTGATGATTATCATGGCAGAATTTTTATTCCTGAAAATATTACAACAAAAAGCTTTTTAGGCAGCCATAGTATCAGTAACTATGGATGGATATTTACCGAAAGAACAATTGGTAAAACAGGATATGTAAAATCACGAAATTAATTATTATGAAAAATAGCATTATATATTTCTTAATATCAATAGTTATTACAGTTCTATTATTATCATGTAATTCTTCAACTAACAATCATGAATTAATTAATTATGAAAATAACTCTAAACATTTGCATGAATACAAATTGTTATGTGATTCATTTGAAAAATGGAAAATAAATAAATTACATTTTTCAGAGGCAGAATTAATTTATAATTACATTCTTGATTCGTTGTTATGTTTTAATCAAAATAAAAATCAATTCATTTCTTGTAGGCATTTATACGACAGTATAAATAAAAATGTTACATCAGATGATTTGCAATTTATTTATGGAATATTAATTAGAGGGAACTGGTATTTCTATAGGGGCCCTTCAATAGTAATCCCTCGAGAAATGGTGAAAGACCAACCCGAAAACAAACCACTTTCCTACCAACAGCTACATCATATAGCTTTAAATGAAGTTTATAGTGGCTATTTAAATGCAGATGGTAGTATAAATGAAGAATGGTTTAATCAAGTTTATTCTAAAAAAGAAACGGAGTTTAAATCGAAAGAAGATTTTGAAAAATTTTACATCGCTATTTCCAAACTTATTTGGCTGGAAAAATATTCACCTTATAAACAAGAAGATTTTGAATTTGAATACAATAACAAAGACAGCCTATTATTGGTTAAAACCAAACTAAAACCATTTGATAGTATTTATTGTCAACCTATTAATTACAAATTACTTTATGAGTATGAGGGATTAGGTTATATTGGAAATATTTTCTTCAATGATTTTAGTCCGGAAATTGATTGGTATAAAAATCCTTACATGCATGATACCATTAAACACATTCCTCCAGGTAAGGAAGTAAAAATATATTTAGAAGTATTGCATTATCCATATGGTAAATCTCCTAGATATGGGCCGTTTATTTATACACCACGTAAAGATTTAATAAGTAAAAATTGAAATCTTCACTCTCGCAGATTTGCAATCTGCGCAAGCACACCAAAATAAACAATGGCTATCCTAAATAAACCTCAAACTAGAAACACCACTTATTCTATCTGCGGCCGCGCTGTTGGCTTCATTACTCCCCTTTCCTTCGGAAACCCGCAGGGTTCAATGATTCCATCTAATGCAAACAATACATCATCAAAGGGGCGGGGGATAGGTTATTAGTCCACAAACTTTCAAACAGCACATTTGGATTGAAAAAACACTAATATTCGTACCTTTAGGTTAATGTCATTAATTGATTACCTAAATACTATCATCGAAGTTAAACCTGAGTTAAAATCTAAATTATCTGATTTGGTTCAGCTTTTGGATTTGAAAAAGGGGGATTTATGTATTGATATCAACAAGCCTTGCGATCAATTATTCTTTATCAATGAGGGACTATTAAGAGGCTATCATTTTGAGGATGGAAAAGAAATTACCAATTGGTTTGCCTTGGAAAATGAATTTGCAACCTGCTTTTATTCATTTATAACAAAGCAAAAATCAGTTGAAGCTATTGAAGCTGTTGAAAATTGCCACCTCTCTTATATTACATATAATGATTTACAGTCCGTTTACAAAGAATTTCCCGAAACAGAAAGACTAGGAAGAATCATCACAGAGAATTATTACATCAAGCTGGAAGAGCGATTACAAAATCTTAAATTAAAATCTGCCAAAGAACGCTATTGGCAATTACAGAAATCCAATCCCAATTTATTACTGAGAGCCTCTCTTGGTCAGATAGCCGGCTATCTTGGAATAACCCAGGAAACAGTAAGCAGAATCAGGTCTGAATCTTAAAGAACGTTAAGGTCTCTTTTTTTGATATATGTCAAAAAGGATTCGTAACCCATCTTATAATTTTGTTTCATAATTAAAAAAACAAAAAACTATGAATCAAAAACCATCAAACGCATTTATTGCAGCTTCCTGGGTAGCGTTGCTAGCCGGAGGTATTACATACTGTGTCGGATTGTGGCATGCAGATATGTACCTGAATGAAAAAGGTTATTATTTTACTGTATTGATGTATGGCTTATTCTCTGCTGTATCATTACAAAAAGCAGTAAGAGATCAATTGGAAGGCATCAGGGTAACTTCTATTTATTACGGCATCAGTTGGTTCTCCACCCTACTATCAATTCTCCTTTTGGTAATAGGACTATGGAACGCAGATTTAGAAAGGAGTGAAAAGGGGTTTTATGGTATGTCGTTTACCCTTGCCCTATTTGCTTCTGTTGCAGTGCAAAAAAATATCCGTGATAGCTATTTATTTGAAGAGACTCATCAACACCGGGAAGATGACATAAAACCTTTCTGATTTTCATAGTTTGACTGAACAACAGCATTTGTGTTGAGTGCTGTTGTTTTTCCATTATAAGATTTCTTTAGGAATTATCTTTCGCGTCACGGCTTTAATTTGCTTTTTTGTTGTTGACAAATGATCTGGATTAAAATTCAGTGTTGTTTCCCACGAATTATCAGACGAAAACTCTATTTCCATTTCCTTTAAAACCTTGTCTGCAATTTTATTTGAATGAATAATACTTACACATTCTGTATTGATATGCGCGCTTCTTGGATCTAAATTAAATGTTCCGATAACTGCAACTTTCCCATCCACCACCATCGTTTTTGCATGCAATCCAAAAATTGGTGCATAATTCAATGTCTTTTGTAATTCGCCTGTCATTACTTTGAAACGTTCCTTTGCATCAGGTTTAAACTCAAATACTCGTATTCCTAATTTCAAAATTTCCTCCCTGTCTCTTTGATAGCCACTGAATGCTTCTATATTATCTGTAGAAGCCAAACTATTGGTAAGTATTCTGATTTTCACACCTCGTTTAATAGCATCAGCAAATAATTTCTTTCCTATGGCTGTTGTAATAAAATACGGAGACTGAATATCGATTGTTTCATTAGCTGAATTAATCAATTCCATTAAAGCAGATGTTGATTTTCCACCAACAAGCAATTCGGGATTTTCGTTTTTACCGGGATGATCGGATATGAAATCTACACTATCTACCCAGATTAATTCGCCTGAATCTACGATGTTTTTAAATGCCGTTGGTAAGGACTTCATTTTTTCTCGCACTTGTGGCCAATAATTTTCTGGATTACAAGCATATTGGTGTAAGCGATCAAATTGACCTTTATGTGGTTTGATTTGTTCTTTTTCATCGAATAGATTCCCAACAGGGACACTTAATCTATGTTGCCAGAATTCGTCAAAAGAAGCATTCATTTTCTCCACCACTTTACCCATTAAAAAGACATCTCTGTCACGAAAATTATATTCATGATCATAATCAAAATATTCATCTGCCACATTTCTTCCTCCTGTTATTGCTACTTTATCATCAACAATGAATGTTTTATTATGCATACGTTTGTTTGATTCAATAAAATCTGTTGCAAACTTTGTTATTTTTTGTGTGATTGATTTCCCAACGTTTATTCCGGGATTATAAATTCTTATTTCAATATTTTCGTGAGAATCGAGTAATAGAATTTCGTGAGAGCCTGCGTCAACAAGAATATCATCGATAAGGATTCTCACTTTAACTCCTCTATCAGCTGCTCTTACTAAATAATCAACTGCAATTAAACCAACATTATCTGTAGCAAAAATGAAATATTGAATATCAATTGTTTTTTCCGCATGCTCAGTCAACCATGCTCGTGAAATCATCGCAGTGCCTCCATCTTCCAACACGTATACGCCGGTTTTCTTTTGCATTGAGTCTTTAAATGACTCCATTTCCTGACTTAGACTTATTGAGTCATCATCATGAATTAATGAACAAAAGTCCTTTTCATAAGCTGGAATTTCTATGGAAGAATCTCCGCATGAAATTAAAAGAGTACTAACAACGAAAACAATAATTAGTCTGGACATAATCGAACTTAAAACAAAGTAATAAAATTAAATTCATTTATTGAACGTGTGCAGGCCGGAAAAAAGTATGGGTAATTAATGCATTGGTTTTTTAAACTATTTAAGAGATTGCTTCTCACGCTAAAGCGTGCTCGCAATGACATTTCCAAGTTCACTTCTCGGTACATTTATGCTATGCATAAACACTCGAAGTGACAAAACAAAGTGAAAGTTAATCCTATAGAACGAGCGAGGGCCGGAAAATCTGCGCCGGCAAGTAGCTTGTGCGAAGATTCAGATTTTCTTGACTTTTTCCCGCCCGTACCGAAGGGCACGTTCGGGCGGGGGTTACTTTTTTGTCAAGAAAAAAGTAACGTAACAAATTTCGCCTGAATAAAAATATGAATAATTAATGTACTGGTTTTTAAAACTCGAGATTGCTTCGTTCGCTGCACTCACTCGCAATGACAAAAAAAAGTAAAAGTTAATCTTATAGAACGAGTTCTGGTCGGAAAATCTGCGCCAGCGTTTAGCTTGCGTGAGTACCGATAGCTATCGTTACAAATTTTCTTGATTCTTATTGTGGATATTATTCTGAGCGGAGTCGAAGCATTTTGCTTCAAGGCAAAAAGAAAAGATAAACCAATAAACGCATCATGTAATTTGCGATAAAAATAAAAAAGCCCCATCTATTCAGAAGGGGCTTTTTCTTTTTTAAAATTGGCATTCACATAGCTCTTGGGGTTGTCTGCAAAGACAAGCCTTAGAGCTATGAGACCCTGATTGAGCATTTGTGCG
>JBFWYJ010000224.1:0-5766 GCA_050186555.1 Bacteroidia bacterium | reverse complement strand
AATACCTGAAAAGGACGGAGTAGTATTTATAAGTGTATCTCCTGCTCCCCATTTGAAAGAGTGGTACGGCCCAATATGTCCTTCATTACCAGTAAAGGTTACTGCATAAATATCATTGCCGGGACAAATGTTAATAGTATCCGGGCAGTTACTAATTAAATTGGTTTTATCGATACAGACACCTTTGAATGGCCTGTTGCAAACCGCTCCGCTCCGACTGTAATAATCATAGGTATTTCTGGAAATATCAACTAATGTTCCGGCAATGGCATCGGAAAACCCAATGCCAAATGCAGTTACAAATGAATTGTATAAAAAGTCGTTGCAATAATTTGAAGCTTGATATGGCGCAAATACCGGAAAAACAATTGAGTTAGGATACATGCCAAAGGAATTAGAATTAGGAACCGAAAACTTATTAAAATAACTGCCTGCAATTAACGGTTTATCAGGTTGAATCATTGAAATTCCATGGACTTTATCATGTGAAGGCCCGCCAATTTGCCTTTCCCAAATGCGATTACCATTAGAATGATTGTATTTGCTTATAAAGACATCTACGTATCCAATGGAATTAAAAACGCCTTGGGCAACTGAATTTTGATAATCTGTTAATCCACAACCAAACTCCCCAAGTATATAAATATCATTATTACTATCAATACTTAAATCGCGAGCTGAAATATAATTTTTCGATGATTCTGAAATTAACCAGTTTTGGGAACCTGATGAAGTAAATTGGGTTAGAAATATTCTATTTTGAAAATTTCCTCCTATTGAAATGTTAGGTTGATTATAAAAAATAAGATTGCCCGTAAAATCTCCACATAAATAGAGATTATCATTTGCATCACATTCTATACCATAGGCTATGACACTAGTAGCTGCTGCTTTTTTAAACCAAAGTTCATTTCCGGAAGAAGAATATTTAATAATAAACGCTGCATTCATTATTTGGTTCTGGTGAGAATTGTTGAATTGTATTGTATCAGAAAATTGTCCGCATACATAAATGTTATTCTGAGAATCAACAGCCACATTTAAACCCCTGTCTTCATATTTAGCTTGTCCGGTTCTTGTCCATAAAAAGTTACCATTACCAGAAATTTTAGTAGTAAAAACATCATCTGAAGGTGAATTGGAGTTTGGGTTTGTAATACTCGTAAAGTTTTGTGAGCCAAATTGTGCGTTTGACTTGAAACTTCCGGTAAGTAAAATATTGTTATTTGAATCGATGCACATTCCATATGGTGTGTCTGTAAGTGGCCCACCCATTTTTACAGCCCAAAGAAAATTTCCACTTGGGTCTAGTTTTGCGACAAAGACATCCTGCGAATTAGCATTAGATGTTAAGGTGAAGCTTCCAAATGTTACAGTGCCATAAAAATACCCCGATACGATTAAGTTTTGATTTGCATCTATTTTACATTGAACTCCGCGATCACTTCCTGAGGAGCCAAACTTCACAACCCATAACATTTGACCGTTTGAGGCAGTTTTATAGATAAAACCGTCAGGGATGCCCGCCGAGCTAGATGTTAAATATGTATTTTGAAATAAACATGAATTCGTGAAATAACCTGTAACATAACTTTCGCCAGAACTATTGTGACAGATATCCATTGCTTCATCAACCTCTGTGCCGCCTGAACTTTGTAACCAAAAATTTTGACCAGGCAATAGATTGATTGTCAGAAAAAAAGCAAGAATAAATATGATATTTTTAGTCAAGCAAATCCTTTATTAAATATACGAAATTCAATTGGATTTGGTTGGTCAAGTTTGCGAAAGGGGCAATTCGGTTTGTAAGAGTTGTTTTAATTGTTAAACCCTTCGTCAGTTTTCAAAAAAGAAGATTTAGAAGCCTCAACTGCCAGTTCATCGCAGCGGTTGTTTTCTACATTATCGGCATGTCCCTTTACCCAATGAAATTTATGCCTGGAAGGATTATAAACTTGTAGAAACCTCTGCCATAAATCTACATTGGCTTTTTTCTTAAAATTATTTGCCTGCCAGGATTGAAGCCATTTTAGGTTAATGGCATCTACTACATATTTGCTGTCTGAATAAATATTTACGAGCAAATCTTTGTTCTTGATACTCTCTAATCCAACAATTACGGCCAACAACTCCATTCTGTTATTAGTGGTCTTTTTAAATCCTTCAGAAAGTTCTTTTCTGTGCCCGTTAAATTTTAAAACAACCCCATACCCACCTGGACCTGGATTTCCGCTTGCAGCGCCATCTGTATAAAGTTCAATGTGATTGATGATTATTTAATTTTTAAATTGAAATTCAATTCACCATTTAAATAAGCTTCAAGATTGTCGCCTATTTTAACCGGACCCACACCTTCGGGAGTTCCCGTAAAAATCAAATCACCGGTTTTAAGCGTAATGAATCTTGATACATAGGAAATAATTTTATCAAAGCTGAAAATCAAATCATTTGTAGTTCCACTTTGTTTAATTTCCCCATTTATTTTTAGTTCAAATTGAATTGGATTCCCTGCTTCAGGTTTCGGAATAAACTTACCTATTGGTGCACTGCAATCAAATGCCTTAGCTTTTTCCCAAGGCAAGCCTTTTTCCTTGCATTTTGCCTGAATATCCCTTGCTGTAAAATCAATACCTAAACCAATTTCTTCGTAATAGTTTTTAGCAAATTGTTCCTCAATATTTTTTCCGGACTTACATATTTTAAGAACTACTTCCAATTCATGATGCAAATCTGAAGTAAAGTCTGGTAAATAAAATTCATTTTCCTTTAAAAGTGCTGTGTCAGGCTTTAGAAAGAAAACAGGCTCTTTAGGAAGCTCCGCTTTCATTTCTTTGGCATGCTCAGCATAGTTTCTTCCAATGCAAATTATTTTCATTTTAATGTTATTCTCTGTCCATGAATATAGTACCTTTACGGCAAAATAAACAATTATATTTTCTCTGATGGAAGAACTTTATGATGTAACGATAGTCGGAGGTGGGATAGTAGGATTAGCAACAGCTTACAAGTTGACGCTTATGCATCCCAATCGTAAAATTTTAGTGCTTGAGAAAGAGGCTGAAGTAGCTGCGCATCAGACTTCTCATAATAGCGGTGTAATCCACAGCGGAATTTATTACAAGCCTGGATCATATAAGGCAATTAATTGTGTTGCCGGAAGAAGAGAACTGGTTGATTTTGCAAAGAAATACCAAATCCAACATGATATTTGCGGAAAAATTATTGTGGCAACAGACAAAAGTGAGCTAGCTCACATGAATAAAGTTTACAATAATGGTATTGCAAACGGTGTAGAGGATATTGAGATAATCGACGCAAAACGAATAAAAGAGATTGAACCACATTGTGACGGTATCAGCGGGATATGGGTTGGGTGCACAGGAATTATTGATTACGCTGATGTTGCCCGAAAATATGTTGAATTAATCCATGCAAAAAACAATGGCAGCAAAGTTTTGTGCTCTCATAAAGTATTGGATTTTGAGCATACTCAGGATGCCACTGTAATCATTACAGAAAAAGGCACTTTTAAATCAAAATATGTTATCACAACTTCTGGTTTACAGGCAGATCGCATGGCAAAGAAAGAAGGTCAAAAAAGTGATGCAGCAATTGTTGGATTTCGCGGAGATTATTATGATTTGACAGAGAAGGGAAGAAGCAAAGTAAAAAATTTAATATATCCTGTTCCTAATCCAAAATTTCCTTTTTTGGGGGTACATTTCACACGCATGATTAAAGGCGGCGTCGAATGTGGGCCTAATGCCGTTTTTGTATTTGACAGAGAAGGATACAGCAAGACGGCTTTTAGTTTAAAAGATACAATGGAAGCTTTCGGATACAAAGGAACATGGAAGTTCTTTGGAAAGCACTGGAAATTTGGATTAGATGAATACAGAGGTGCTTTTAGCAAAACTTATTTCTTGAAAAGGTTGAGGAAGTTAATTCCTGATCTTCAAATGGATGATATTATTAGTGCAAGGTGTGGAATTAGAGCGATGGCTTTAGGTCCGGATGGTGAAATGCTGGACGATTTCAAAATTGAGAAGAAAGGAAACGCCATGCATGTGATAAATAGTCCCAGCCCGGCGGCTACTGCCAGTTTAGCGTATGGAGGTGAAATAGCAAAACAAGCAACTGAATTTTTTAATCTTTTGTAGATTAAATTAATTCAATGGCATTAGGATATTTTGCCTTCCAATTTCTTAAGCTTTCTTTTGTACGAACTAAAACAGTTGTTTTAGCATCTATCTTGAGTTTAACCATATAGGTCTCACCTTTGATTTCTTTTCTTTTGTTAACCGATTTCATTTTATTGTGTGTTTGTATGTATAACACAAATTACGACTGATTGTTGTCAAAACCCTAGTAAAATATCGTTAAAAAAGTAGATAATAATGGGATTATGATAAAGCTAAAAAAGGCCGCAATTGCGGCCTTTTTAAAAATATTTGTTTAGCTAAGTCTTAGAAATATAAGTTAAAACGAATACTTCCGGTTGGACCCCACACAGAATTCTTATTATCTGTATCTAATCCCCATCCGCCTGCTTTTGAACTTTCTATTTCAGCACTACCAACAGTGTTTGGAGAACCAGGACCACCATTGTTACCAACACCTTCCCAGGTAGTTTTAGACTTACCGGTTGAACTCATTCCGATTCCCCAACCAAATTCACCTCCGAAACTCATTTTAGGTAAGAAGAAGTATTCTGCACCAATGAAACCACGGATTCCAAATGAAATCACAGTTCCATTCTTTCTCTCTGTAACACGTGCATCACCAATTAAACCATTAAGAGGTGCCGGAGCTACATTGTTTCCTACATTACCATATGCATTAGGGTTAGTAAATTCATCAGCTCCAGTAACGTTAACGTTTAATGAAGGTGTTGTAGTTGCCTGAAGTGCATTTCCATAAGTAAATTTATCTTTACTCATGTTCATGTAGATTCCTACTTCACCACCATAATAACCTTGCAATCTTGTTTTACCTTTACGCTTTTCCATACCGGCCGCCAATCCAATTGTAGTGTTGCTTGCTTTCCAAGTATTTTCAACCATTGGAGCAGAACTTGGCCATCCGTTTGCTGTTGGAGATATAGCCGCGCTTTTTAAAACATCAGCAACCATATTTCTTTCAGTCGCACCACCTAAACCAATTCTTAATGAACCACGGTAAGCAGTTTGTGCATCAACAAAATATTTACCAGATATTGTTTGTGCATTTGTTAAATAAGTGAAGCTTGGCGCATTGTTGTTTGCTGTTTTACCAAAGAAATTCCCGAAATAGTTTAAGAATGGAGTTGCGTCAATTGCCAAACCCCAGTCACCTGCTTCAGGCAAAATCATTTCTCCTTTTTTAGATTTCAACTCACTTCCTGAGTTGTTATTGTTTTCCTGTGCTACCGCACCGGAAACAGTTAATGCTAATGCAAAAAGTGTAATTGTTTTTTTCATAGTTAATTGTTTTATATGAAATTCGACATTAATATGATTACTAAATCGTTAAAAACCAGTGGTTTTTCAACAAATTATTGTTTAATAACCTGATTTATCAGGCAAAAGGGGCACAAACTTGAATTTCCCGATTACTTGCTTGTCAAAACTTTTTTCTGAAGTCTTTTTTAATATTGTCATCTCTTGTTCTTCGCCTTCGCCTATCGGTATTACCATTATGCCTCCAACTTTTAGTTGAACCAATAAATCACTGGGAATGTAAGGTGCACCTGCTGTTACAATGATTTTATCAAATGGAGCAAACATA
>JBFWYJ010000223.1:0-5776 GCA_050186555.1 Bacteroidia bacterium | reverse complement strand
ATATTACCATCACTTAAACCAATTCTTCTTGAGAAGAACGGCCGGATTTGTCTGAAACCAAATTGCTCAAATAAATCACTGTTCTCAATAAAAAATTGTCGTCGTTCAGGAAAAAACAAACTAAACCTGGTAAGATTGGTTATTTGTCTATCTACCTCAACCTGACTAAAATCCGGGTTAATGGTAACATCCAGATTCAAGGAATTATTTAATACCATTTTGGCATCCAAACCGCCATTACCTTCTAATTTTTGAGAATTCGGTACTTGGTAATCATCACTAAAACGGCCAATTCCATATGGGATCAATGAAATATTTGAGCCTGTTTTTTCCGGAGCTTCTTCAAAGTTTAATAATCCGGTAAATGCCAATGTTGAAATATTGAATTGTCTTGGCACTTTTACCCAAGTACTATTCTCATTTGTTGTTAAATCGTTGCGAGAAAAATTAACTCGCCATTGCTTAAGATTATCTTTATATCGCAATGATTTAAATGGAATTTGCATTTCTGCAATCCAGCAACTATCAGTGCGAGAAGTTTCGCCATACCATTTATTATCCCAAATAGTAGTAACACCAAAACCTCCGCCATTGGCTACTAATCCTTCACGTTGAACACCGTAGGGATTCAAACCAAAAGAAAAACCATTTTGCATATCACTGAAAGGGTCAAGGGTAATAACAAAAGCGTCACTTACAGGATAAGAAAAATCCCTTCGTAAAGATTGGATTACATAATTATGTTTTGTTGATTCATAACAAATAGCAGCAACATATAGATTTTCGCTATCGTAAGCCAATATGACTTCAGTTCTTTTTACTGCTTCTGAAGTATCATTAGGAAAGTTTTGCCAAAAGTTGCCTTGTCGTTCGGCGCTTTTCCAACATAATTCAGAAAGCAATCCGTCAACTTTCACTTTTTCCGATATTTTCATAGCTGAAACTGATTTCAAATCAATTTCATTCTGTGCGTAATGTACCGAAACCAATAAAAAAACAATGCAATATGTAATAAGTTTTTTCAAACTGTTTTGTGGATATCGAAAATAGTAATTTAATATTCGAAATGAAAAAGATTAGAGTGCACCTATCAATGCCAATAAAAGAATTAGCACAATTAAACAAATGAGTATTAGTGAAATTGTGTATACTACACTAGCAAGAATATACCCTTTGTACTTTTTCGGATTAGCTTTTATATCTCGTTTAGCCTGGCGCGCTAATATTAGAGAAATTATTATGGTAAATCCTAAAAGAATAGAAGAAATTAACCAAATTAAGGCATACCATGCTTTTGGGTGAACTTTTGGTGGTTCGGTCGGTTCATCTTTTTTACTACTAACATATGGATCATTACTATTTTCTTCGTAATCATATGCCGGTGCATCGATGGATTCTGAGAATCCATTGGCATACTTAATCATTTCCAGTTTACCTTTAGATGTAGTATAATCCGGACCGGTAAGATTATCACAACGCTTATACCTAACCGTTTTATCGGTAATCTCTAAAACTTTAACTAAAAGAATATCTCCTTTCTTAAAGAATAATTTATCGCCACATGTATCTGTCCGCGTAATTGATGGCTTAAGAACTTCTTCTATTACAATTTGGTTACTGAGGCTTGCATCAATTAATTTTTTGTCGAATGAATTAGTTTGATTCTGAGAAGCGTTATTCGACGCTATCGTCTCTGATTTATGGGAATGCTTCTTTTGAACAAAAAATCCTTTTCTATAATGTCTTTTGCTAATACTACAAGAACTTGTAATAATAAAAAGAACAAAGCCAATTATAGAAACTCTATTTAGCATTCTTTGACATTCTTGCTTTTAATACATTTAGTATAATTGGCAGTACCGAAATAAAAATAATTCCCAAACAAACTAAGTCGATATGCTTACGGATAAATTCAACTTCACCCAATAAATAACCGGCTGTTGTTAAACTTCCAATCCATAATGCTCCTCCAATGATGTCATACATCAAATACTTAGGGTACTTCATCTCTCCGACTCCTGCTGCAAAAGGCGCAAAGGTTCTTACAAATGGAACGAAACGTGCCATGATAATTGCCTTGGTGCCATGTTGCTCAAAAAATTCATGTGTTTTATCAAGGTATTCTTTTTTAACCAAAGGCTTTCCTCTAAATTGAAAATTAAAAACTTTTATACCAATTTTTCTTCCTACCCAATAATTAATGTTATCTCCAAGAACAGCTGCAATAAATAATAATATCATCAAATATGCCATGTTCAAATAACCTGATCTGGCAAATAGCCCTGCGGTAAATAACAATGAATCACCGGGTAAAAAAGGCATTGCCACCAAACCCGTTTCTATAAAGATGACAAGAAATAGAATAACGTAAATACTTGTTCCGTAATTTTGAAATAACCATTCAAAATCTAAATGCAATATATGTTTAAATAATTCAACCATTATAATCCGATTTCATTGGCATAGGCTAGTATGCCGCCTTTTAAATTATATAAATTATCGAATCCGCCTTCCGCTATTAGTGCATTGATTGCTGTGGCGCTTCTCATACCGCTTCTGCAATGCACGACAACTTTTTTATCTTTTGAAAATTCTGCCATTCTTTCTATGACATCTCCTAATGGAATAAGTGTTCCTCCAATATTCGATTCTTCATATTCAGCCGGTTCGCGAACATCAATCAATTGGAAATCCTCTCCTGAGTCCATCATTCTTTTTAACTCTTGTACTGTAACTTCTTTCATATCTTATATTGAGTTTTTCATTGTATCAGGTAAAAAAGTAAAGAAGGTATCGCCTCTTAATCCTAAGCGTAACGTTTCTAATGGAATAACATCTTCATAACCAATGTTTCCCAAATTAACATTGGCACCAAACATGTTTATAAAATAAACTTGCTGACTTTTCTGAGGCGTCTCCCAAATAATATTCTCAAGTTTTACCTTCGTTACAATTCTGTTAATCAATAATCTGTGAGCGCTCCCGTTTTTGTGAAAAATTCCAACGGTTCCGCTTTCTCTGGCCTCTGCTATTACTTTCTTAGAACCTGCCTTTAGTTCTTCTTTCATCATGCTAATCCATCTTGCCGGATGGATAATAACTCCTTCTTCTTTGCTTCCAACTTCACTAACCACATAATGATCCTTTGCTAATTTGCTGATATACTCACATTTCTCTTCGTGCGGAATTGTAATACTGCCATCGCTTACCTCTGCACAATCAATACCATAATTATCAAGACACCTAAGGTAATCTTCGAATCTGTTTCTAATAACAAAACCCTCTAACAAAGTTCCTCCCAGATATACCTTCATGCCTGCGTTTTGGTATAGTTTTATCTTTTCTTTAAGATTTTTTGTAACAAGCGAAGTACCAAAACCCAACTTCACAAAATCTGTGTAATCTGCGTTCATTGAGATGAAATCCTCTGCCTGGCGTAAAGACAATCCTTTGTCCATTACCATGGTCAAACCTGTTTTCCTAGGTTTTACAGTTCTTTCCGGTATGTTGGGTAATTCAAAATTATACATTGTCTTATCCTTTATATTGATTGATTAATTGTAGTATCTCATTATTGTCTCCAAGTTCAGGTGCGTAATCAAAAATTTGAATATGATCTTGGTAGTTAATTGACATTGCATTTTCAAACTCTTCAAATGCTTCTTTCTTTTGTCCCTTCAAAAGTAATAAAATTCCCAGACGATAGTGTAATGTTGAAACTTCAGGATAATGTTTAATACCCTCTTGTACAACTGCTACTGCATCATTAAGATATCCCGCCTCATGAAGCAACTGACTGTAATCCAACCAAACATCGCTTCCATGATAATCCAATTCAATAACTCTTTGATATGCCAGTGCCGCCTCTTCCATAAAGCCCAATTTTTGTTGAATTTCTGCAAAAACATACCAATATTCTGCGTCATTGGGATTTATTTCAATGGCCTTTTTAATATAATGAATACCTTCTGTGATACGATTTAAAGAATCCAAACAAACACCTATCGCTAACCAAGCGTCTGCATGAGCAGGATCCAGTTTGACGCATTTGTTATAATTCACAAGTGCGGTTTCATATTCTTCAAGATTTTCATAACATTCGCCCATGTAATAATAGGTCATGGCATCCGCTTCCTCATGTCTGAAGGTTTCTTTATAAACCTCTATAGCTTCACGATATTGTCCTAACTGAGCCATGGCATTGGCCTTATTAAAATGAGCCGAACTAAACTGTTCATTTATTGCTAAACAATAATCATAAGCATCAATAGCTTTTTCATAAAGACCAAGTCGACTATAACTTAATCCCAAATTGAACCAAGCAAAATAGCTGTAGGGATTATTTTCTATGTACTCGGTAAAAAACCCTATTGATTCCTGACTCCTGCTGGTTAAGTCGAAACACAGCGAAATT
Organism: Bacteroidia bacterium; assembly: GCA_050186555.1. Classification (GTDB taxonomy): domain Bacteria; phylum Bacteroidota; class Bacteroidia; order B-17B0; family Aurantibacillaceae; genus Aurantibacillus. The sequence goes on along the minus strand of JBFWYJ010000223.1, from coordinate 1,362 downwards.
TCGTTCAATGCAGTTTCATTCTTTGGATTAATCTTAATTGCCTTTTTAAAATAGAATAAAGCATCGTCAGCTTTTTCATCATTAAGAAATTCATAGCCAAGCGCTACATAAACTTCATCCTTAAATTCAGCCAAGGGTAAAGCTTTTTTAAAATTCTCAATAGCTTGTTCTGCCAATCCCATTTGAGAATAAATAAAGCCACGGGTCATATACAGATCATAATTGTTCTGCTCGATTTCTTCAACCTCATTCAAAATAGCAAGTGCCTCATGCGTCTGATGTTGGGAAGAAAGGTATTGTGCCTTCTTTATCTTAATAATTGTAGAATATGGATAATGCGTAACACCAAACTCAATGGCTTTCTTAGCCATGTCATAATTAAGCCAGGTTAAATAGTACTCTATGATTTCTTCCAGTTCGTCAGCGTCAAAAAATGCAGTTTCACCATTATTCATCATCCCCTCAAACCGTCTTAAACTATCTTCAAATTCCTGCTCACTCATCCCGTCTTCGTCATCGTAATCTCTCATAAATTCCTCAAAAAAAGATTACTAAAGATACATTTTTTTTAAGGGCAAAAAGCGTAATTTATTAAAACGTAAGCATTTGAATTTTAGTTACTTATAGCAAACCACTTCATAACTTTAAAAAAAGTTATTTAGACAGGAAAATTTCAACCTTATCTACTTTCTCTTCCGGAACAAAAAAGAAATCTAATTTTCCCTTCTCAACAATCAGGTTATTAACCTCGGTTAAGCCATTTTCATTTACAGCAAACAATTTATAATTATTTGAAAGTAAAATTGTTTCAATTTCTTTTTCGATAAATCCTTTTATTACTTCGCACATAATAATCGGACGATGATTCTTGAGTACATTTTTAGCACCCTCTAAAACCAAATTTTCAGAACCTTCTGTATCAAGTTTCATAAGGTCAATTTTTTGGTCGGGGTTTAGATTGCGTTCGACAAATATATCGAGTGTTTGAGTTTTGACTTTTACTTCAATCTTAGAAATATTTCCAGTGGCTTCTTCAATTAAGCTATTGTCTCCGTAAAGATGGTCTTCTATTTCAGGAAATCTTGGGTTTTTATTACTGTAAAAAGTAGCTTCGGTATTGGAATTACTTAAGGCTATTTCATGAATTTTAACATCATGAAAATTATTGAGTTTACAATTAATTTCTAAATATTTTCTTACTGAAGGCATTGGCTCAAAAGCAAAGACTTTAATTGAAGGATTAAATGATTTAGCAACAAATGAATAGTAGCCAATATTAGAGCCAATGTCAAAAAATAAGTCGGAAGATTTGGCAAGTTGACAAAACACCAAATATGGCTCATATTCAAATCCTTTTATACC
>JBFWYJ010000222.1:0-5784 GCA_050186555.1 Bacteroidia bacterium | reverse complement strand
ACAGTATCAACTCCTAGTTCTGGTTTCACAGCTAATGGTCAATTGAAACTAAGAGTTGTCTTAATAGAGAGAAACATCAATTTCGCAACCGCTCCCGGTTCAAATGGTGAAAAAGATTTTCATGAAGTTGTTCGTTATGTTTATGATGTAACTCCTGCTACAACTCCTCCTGCAATTCCAACCAGCACTATTACTGGATTTGGAATTAATTTATCTAACACATGGGTTGCCGGTAACACATATAATTTCAGTGCAAACCTAGCTGTTCCATCAACAGTTGTAAGCAAAGGAGAAATGGCTTTTGTTGCGTGGATTCAAGACGATGGAGATAGAAAAGTTTATCAGGCAGCAAGAAGTTCTGTGCCTTCTATTCCTAATGAGGCTAAGGCATTAACAGCTGCGGTTTCAGCTTCTGCAATTTGTGCTTCAACTATTAATGCTACAGCTTCAATAAAAAATAATGGAAATAACGCCATTACTGCAATGACCATTACACCTTACATGAATGCTGTTGCTGGTACTCCATTTGTATGGACTGGTAATTTAGCGGCTGGTGCTACAACAAACATTCCATTAGGTGCTCAAAGTGGTGCTACTAACGGAACAAATACCTTCTCTTATTCAATTACCGGTGTTTCAGGTGGTGATGTTGTTATGTCTAATAATAGTGCAAGTACAACTTTTTATAGCAATGTCAGCTACCAACCTGGTTTAGCTAATGAAGGTTTTGAAGCTGCGCAATTCCCTCCTGCCGGATGGGCCGCATTCAATCCATTTAATGAAGAGAGAGAATGGGAACGCGCTACAACTGCTAGTGGTTTCATGACAAGTTCTGCATCAATCAGAAACTTCATTAACTGGACAGCAACAAACAACTACCATGATTTATACATGCCTGGTGCTGACATGACAGGTACTGTTAATCCTGCATTAAAATTTGATATGTCTTATACTGGATTGAATGGTTCAAGTAATGATAAATTGGAAGTACAGGTTTCTACAAACTGTGGTCAAACTTGGACTAACGCTTATATGAACCAAGGTGCTTCTATGAAAACTACACCAGATAATGCTTCTCTAATGAATACACCAAACACTGCTGGTCAGTGGTCATTAGTTACTGTTCCTTTGACTTCTTATGCTGGTCAAAATATAATGGTTCGTTTCCGTTTAACTGCAGGCGCAGGAAATGTAATGTGGTTAGATAACATCAATTTATTTGATGCACCAACTACAGGAATCAATAAGTCTAGCGAATCAATTGCTAGTCTTGAAATGTATCCAAACCCTGCTGTAAACGAAGTTACAATGGCAATTAATTCAACTGAAAAAATTCAAGGTAATGTTACTGTTGTAAACGCTTTAGGACAAGTTGTATATAATGTGCCTGTTTCAATTAACGTTGGTTTAAATGAAATTAACGTAAATACAAAAGAATTTGCTACCGGTATTTATCATGTTACTTTGAATACTGAACAAGGTTCTTTAACTAAGAAATTAACTGTTTCTAAGTAATTCTTAACTTTTAAAAGAGCCTTACCTTATTTGGTAAGGCTTTTTTATTTAAATTTATGTCTATGAAAAAAATATTTACACTTATTGCAATTTACTCATCATTAGTTGGTTTCGGCCAATCTAGTATTGAAGTTAAAGACATGGCTACATTGAATAATGTGCCTGCAAATGGCACTGTTAATCTTATAGCAACAGCCGGTAATCAAACAAGTAGAACTTTCGATTTGAAAAATGTTAGCGCCAATACAAACACCTATATCGTAATTAGATATGATGCGGTGTTAAATTCCGGCGCAACAGCATACTATTGTTTTGCTGGAACTTGTTATGGTAACACAACATTTATTTCTCCTAATCCACTTGTCTTAACTGCGGGCCAAAGCGCTTCTGATTATACTACAGCCTACACAACATTAACTACGGACTTGGATGAAGGTCCTACTGCTGGTCAAAGTATAGTGAAGTATACTTTTAGAAATGCTAATGATGTTAATGACTCTTTACAGTTTACACTTTACTATAATAATCCAACAGCAAACATTAATGAAAATAATGGTGTTTTCACAAGCACCCTTTTATTTCCTAATCCAACCAAATCAAATTCTACATTACAAGTAAATTCTACTTTTGCTGGAAATTCTACTTTATCAATTTATGATATCAATGGTAAATTAATTTCACAAAGACCGAAAGATTTAGTAATTGGAAAAAACATGGTTACAATTCAATCTAATGAACTTCCTAAAGGAACCTATTTTGTTGAGTTGAAAAACGAACTGGGTATCATTAAAGAAAAGCTCATCATTGAATAGTTGAATTAATTAAAAGCCGCTTTTAGCGGCTTTTTTTTATATCTTTGCTTATTAATTAGTGATTAATTCACCAGGGGAATACGGTGTAAATCCGTAACTGTCGCGCAACTGTAACCTAAACTATTAGGGAGTCAGATTACCTGAATGTTTTAGTCTCTCGCGAAAAGAGATTTATTATGAAAAAACTATTACGCTTATTTTTCTTCATTTCCAGTATTAATTGTTACGCTCAATTTCCGGGACCTCCCGGCACAATTGGCAGTACAGCAATTCATAAAGACAGCAGTATTTTTGTTGCATGGGCAAACCATTGCCAAATCGAAAGAGGCTGGTTAGATATTGCTAATAAGTCTTTAGGTACCTCTACTGTAGGCATTGATTCTGATGCAACAGGTAAAGCGGGCGATAACCCCATTGTTTCTCTAGGAGATAGTGGTGTTGCGTTGTTAACTTTTAATTCACCAATAACTAATGGCCCGGGATTCGATTTTGCAGTTTTTGAAAACGGCTTTAACGATCAATTTCTGGAGCTGGCATTTGTTGAGGTGAGCAGTGACGGCGTGAATTTCAAAAGATTTCCTGCTACTTCCAATACACAAACAATAACTCAAATTGGGCCATGGGATCAAGTAGGTGACGCAACACGGCTAAATAATCTTGCCGGCAAGTATAAAGTGAATTACGGTACGCCATTTGATTTGGATGAACTAAAAAATGAACCCGGACTAGATGTAAATGCAATAACACATGTGAAAATCATTGATGTTGTAGGAAGTATAAACTCATTTGGTACGAGAGATATAAATCAAAATATAATAAACGACCCTTATCCTACAGATTTTGGAAATGGAGGATTTGACCTTGATGCTGTCGGCGTTATTCATTCACTTGGCGTATTTGTAGAAAAAGAACCAAATGAGATTCTCTTTTCTGCTTTTCCAAACCCAAGTTCAACAAACATTAAGCTTTATTCTAATGAAGTAATAGAAAGCTACTGTGTTAAAAATAATCTTGGGCAAGATGTTCAAGAAAATAATATAAATGCCCAATCATTTCAAATCTCAAAACTTGAACCGGGTATTTATTTTCTTTTTGTTATGATTAATGGAAATGTAATTACAAAGAAATTAATTTTCCTGTAGTTAATTTTAGATTCAGAAACTTAAAGATATACTATTCTCATTCACAAAAGGCGTTTTATCAAACAAATAACTGTCGATAAATTGTTTTGGGTTATCATTAATAACTAAACCTAATCCCAGTTCCTCAATTCTCTTGGCATTCCATTCCTGTTCAAAGTGTCTCGTTAAACAAAGCATATATTTCTTATGACGAATTCCCTCATAAATTGTTCCGTTGCCACCATGACAAATCATAATGTCGCTACTTGGCAATATCTCGTCAAAATTTAGAAAATCATAGTGCAAAAAATGACTGGCATTAAGTTGCCCTTTGGAATCACCAGCTACAATAAATTGAAATTCATTATACTTTGTATCATTCAAAAATTTCAAATCTTGCCAAGACCCGCTGCTACCCATTGTAATCAAAATATTTGGTTTATTGTTGACCAACTGAACTGAATTTTTAATCTTAGGAGAATAAGAATTATAAAGAGGTCCAATGAATTTATAATTGTTTGGTAAATTTCTTTGAGGAAATAATTCTGGTAAATCACATATGTAGGTTATATCGCCCTCAAGCTCATTCAAATAAGAATAAACGTTTGTTAAGCCATACTTTTTTCTAAGTTTTCTAAAAGGTTTATGAACTTCTTTAAAGGCAAACTTCTCTGCAATCTTTGTTACTCTTTCACCGATCTTCCTAGGCAACTTATTTACATAATTATAACTATAGTGTGTTCTTGAGACGTGTCGGACACCAGCATAATACGGACTCATATACCCATTAAGCAGGCTTTCGTATTTTGTATTTGTGTATTCAGCTGCCATTTTAAGAGTTGGTGACATATCACCAATAACTGCATCAGGTTTTTGCATTTGAATTACAGCAACTTGCGACAGAAAAACTTTTTCTAAATCTTCCTCATTCATCCAGGAAAAATCAAATTTTTCTGACTTTTCCATTACTTCAAAAGCATTAAAGCTTCTTACTTCAAATGTTTCTATTTCAGACTCCTTTAAATAATTACTATAAGAAAATGAATTCGCAAAAAAATAGCTGCGCTCAGGGAATTTTTTTGTAAAGCTAATACATCTCAAATAGTGAGACAGTAAATCAAATGGAAACACTAATGCTTTCACTTTGTTTAATTTTAAAATAGTCAAACAATATTGTATTCCAAAGCAACAAGAGCATTCCGTAAAAAATATCTTCTACAGGAATAGTTAGTATCCGAATTCCAAGATTCTCACTATTATTATACCAAACCACTTCGTCCTCAATCCCAGTCCCGGTTAATATGCCATTCACGATGAAAAATGGAATCAAAATAATAAGGTATGTGAAATAGAAAAGATTTAGAGCAGCGGTCTTTTGAAAAATAATTATTATTCCCAACGTTAAAAAAAGTAGTGAGAAAGTAAATGTTGTGTACCACTTAAAATCAGAAAATATTATCACCAATATTAAAAAAACAGCTAAAATAATTGTTGTTCTTGCTGTTGGCTGCTGAAATCTCTTCGGATATAAAACCGAAAAGCAATGATAAGTGAACAAGCTGGCATAAGGGATGCATATAAAAAAAAGAATTTCCTCAATTGGAAGATTAAATATTTTTATGCCTGTAATATATCTTTCGTTAAATCCCCAAATACCCATCTTTGTGAAATAGATATCCCAGATAATAAAAAAACTTGCAACTATTAAATTGGATATAAAAAAAGACTTCCACTTTTCAGTAAACCTTAATTTTGGGTGAAAACTGAATAAAAAAGGTACAATTATTGAACCAAGATTAATAAAAAGATATAAGTACTTATCTGGCATTCTTTAATTCATTTCTAAAGTATTTCAAAGGCACCCACAACATCCCGAAACATTCACCATCTTCCTTTGTCAAGTGCTTGTGGTGTATCTTGTGGGCGCGCCGAATTGCTCTAAAATAAAGAGAATCAATGTTTCTTAACCATTTAATTCGTTGATGAATAAAAATATCATGAATTATAAAGTAAGCAAAACCGTAGGCAGTAATTCCTATAGCTAACCAAAATGCCGGAGAGAAATCTTCAAATCCGAAATAGAATAATACCATTGCCGGAGCAGCGAAAATGATGAAAAAGGAATCGTTATGTTCTACTGTACTATCCGGTCGGTTAACATGATGGTCTTTGTGCAGGAACCATAACAAACCATGCATGATATACTTATGAGAAAGCCATGCTACAGCTTCCATGGAAACAAAAGCAAATAATGCATACAATATATTTATAATGATAGTCATAAAGCTAATTGACTTTTTTCGTTCTTACTGCAATGCTAAGAACTTAACATATAA
>JBFWYJ010000221.1:0-5796 GCA_050186555.1 Bacteroidia bacterium | reverse complement strand
GACTTTGGAGCTGAGGATTACAAGGGCGCATACTATACAGGGTGCGTTACAAGTAAGAGAACATCACCAACAGGATTTACTTTTACAACAAATTTAAATTCTCCTTTTAGAACAACTGCAATAGGAACTTTTACTACAAAAATCACGAATCTGGCAGTAAGTGACAATAGCAAGAGCTTATTGCTGACGGCATCTGATAAAGTTGCGAATCAACGTATTTATCTGAGTACTCCTAATGTTGATTTAGACAATGTAGATAATACAGTTGTAACATTTAGTGATAAGACAGGTAACCTACCTGCTATGGGAGTTTATTGTGCTTTATTTGAAATGACGGACAATAAACGAGTTCTTATCGGAACAGATAGAGGTGTTTTTAGCACCAACGATATTGAATCCGCTACGCCTACCTGGAATGACGCTAAAAACAATTACCTGCCTAATGTTCAGGTGTTTGATTTGAAGCAACAGAAGATGACTAGCTGGGATTCTTATAATTCAGGAGTTATTTACGCTGCAACTTATGGTCGTGGGGCTTGGGTTAACAAGAATTATCTTAATAACACCGTAATTGGTGTTGAGGAACACGAAATCAAAGCACAGAATAATGGCTTGATCTTATTTCCAAACCCTGCAAACACAAATGTAACGGTTAGTTTCTATGCTATGAGTAATGAAGATGCAACAATTAATGTGTATGACTTAAATGGAAGGGTTGTAAAATCAGAAGTTATTAATAACATGAATCTAGGATATAAAAACTTTACAGTTAACACAGAAGATATCCCGTCAGGAGTTTATATAGTAAACGTTGCAGGAACTTCAGGAACAAAAAGAGTTTCTAAGCTTATCATAAACAGATAAGTAAAAGATTTTTCCATCAAGAAAAAAGGGGGATTAATATTAATCCCCCTTTTTTTCACCACTACTTTTATATAAATTCAATCGCAAAAAAAAGGCCATCATTGATGGCCTTAAGAAATTTGATTATGAGTTAGTCAACGTTATCATGCAAGAACGAATTGTTTGGTTTAATTTCCGTCTTGTTGTCATTGCCTTCTCCAAGTGTATATCTTGAAACACTTGATTCATTAGAATAATTCTTGTCCTCAATGGTAATATTCTTTCTTGAAAAGGCCGTTTGGTTTTCTAATTCTGCTAAGCCTTCTGGACTTTTCATTTTTAATGAAATTTCTTTCAGTTTTCGAATTCTCTCTTGAGCTCGCTTTATCTGTTCTTCCCTTGATAACACCTCTTCCACATTTTCTGAAACTATGTTATCCTCATTAACCGAATCTTCAGTTGTTTTTTCCTGAGTTGAAGATTCGTCAACCATATTAAATGTAAACTCAGTTTCGCTAACCTGTGTAGAAATTTCGGATACATTAGTCTCTTCTGATGTTTCCAGCGTATGAACGATTATTTCGCTAACCTCAGTGGTTTCTTGAGTAACTTTTTCAACCGGTTTTTCATTTTTTATCTCAGAAGAAACTTCTTCTTCTTTTACGTACATAAAAGGTTCGTTCACTTCTCCAACAGATTCTTCAATTTCAGAAGCAGAATCACTCTTTTCTTCATTTAAATCAACTACTTTTCTCGATTGTATGAAGGTTTCTCTGTCGCTGTCATGTTGGCCCATTTTAAAACCTGTTGCAATAATTGTTACACTAACGCTATCTCCGAGAGAAGGGTCTGTGCCATAACCTGTAATTAACTCAGCGGTTCCACCTGCAGCTTCCTGAATAAAGTCAGTAATTTCTCCAAATTCATCCATGTCTATATCATCGCTTCCGCTCATGATGTTCAATAACACATGCCTGGCACCGCTAATGTCATTATCGTTTAATAATGGAGAATTAAGAGATTCTTCTACAGCTCGAAGAGCTCTTTTTTCTCCACTCGCAACGGCGCTTCCCATAATTGCAACACCGCTTTCTTTCATCACAGTTTTTACATCGTTGAAATCGACATTGATATGCATATGTAAACTGATGATTTCTGCAATGCTTTTAGCAGCATTGGTTAAAACATTATCAGCATGAGCAAATGCTTCGCTCATTTTTAAATTGCCATAAATTTCTCGCAATTTGTCGTTTCCAATAATTAATAATGTATCTACATATTTCTTTAATTCTTCCAGCCCATTGTCTGCTTGTTGTTTTCTTTTCTTTCCCTCAAACATGAATGGAAGCGTTACAATACCAACAGTTAGAATTCCTAATTCTTTTGCAATACTTGCGATAACGGGAGCAGCACCAGTTCCCGTTCCTCCGCCTAATCCGGCAGTAATAAATACCATTTGCGTATGGTCGCCTAAATATTCTTTAATATCATCTATTGATTCTATTGCAGCATCTCTTCCAACATCAGGATTGGAGCCCGCTCCTAATCCTTTAGTTAAATGAGAGCCTAATTGAATTTTTATTGGAACAGGACTTTTATCTAATGCCTGACGATCTGTATTACATATGATAAAGTCTACTCCTTTAATCCCCATCTGAAACATGTGATTTACAGCATTGCTTCCGCCTCCGCCAACCCCTATCACTTTAATGATAGAGCCTTCATTTTTTGGTATTTCAAATTGCATCATTTTATTCTGTTTTATGGTTATTATTTATTCTATATCATCACTCATCCAATCCTTGGCCCTTGTAATAAGTGTATCAAAGAATGAGCCTATTTTTCGGGTTGAGTGATTTGTTATCTTATCTGGGTTTTTGTTTTCTGTTTGAGTTATTTCTTTTTCTACTTTTTCAGGTTTATTATAGTTTAAAGTACGTTTGGCTTCTTTATCAACTTTTTCGATGCCTTTCATAACTAAACCTACACCGGTAGCAAACAACGGATTTTTTAATTCTGCATCAGAGGTAGCAATATTTGAATTCGGAGTTCCTATTCTGCAATCCATTCCTGTGGTAAGCATAACTAATCCTGTTAAGTGCTTCAACATACTTCCTCCTCCTGTTACAACAATACCGGCACTTAATTTTCGCTCATAACCTGAAGATTTGATTTCATAAGAAACGAAATCCAAAATTTCTTCCATTCGTGCTTGAATAATTTCTGCTAATAGTTTTACTGATACTTCTTTTGGTTGTCGTCCTGCCAAACCTGGGATAGAAATAATTTCATTCTCCTGATTTTCTTGCGCTAACGCAGAGCCAAACTTAACCTTTAATTGTTCTGCATATGATTTTATAATACCACAACCTTCTTTTATGTCTTCAGTAATAATATTTCCTCCGAAAGGAATTACAGCAGTGTGCCTGATGATACCATCGTAAAAAATAGCAACATCCGTAGTCCCACCGCCAATATCTACCAGCACAACACCTGCTTCTTTTTCTTCTTCACTTAAAACAGCGTCAGCGCTTGCTAAGGGCTCAAGATGTAAATCAACGATTTCTAATCCAGAACGGTTAACGCATTTAAAAATATTTTTTACAGCGCTTACTTGACCAGTGATAATATGAAAATTGCCTTCAAGTTTTATTCCGGCATGACCAATGGGGTTTTTAATGCCGGTTTCACTGTCAATAATGTATTCCTGTGGAATCACGTGAATAACTTCTTCCCCCGGACTCATTACCAATCTGTGCATGTTATCAATTAATTGATCAACATCACGTTGATCTACTTCATCATCCAATGACTGTCTGGTTATCATGCCCCTGTGTTGCGTGCTTTTAATATGCTGTCCTGCAATTCCAACAATAACTTCTCCAATATCTACATTGGCTTTATCCGCTGCCATTGCAATTGCTGATTTTATTGAAGCAATAGTTTGCTCGATATTTACAACAACACCTCTGCTTACTCCTAAAGATTCTGATTTTCCAATCCCCAGGATTTCAATTTTTCCGAACTCATTTTTACGACCAACGAGTGCAGCAATTTTTGTAGTTCCTATGTCAAGGCCAACTACCAATTCTGAAATGCCATTTACCGGTTCCTTTTCCATAATTTTAATTTTTGGTACAAACAACTATGTTTTTAAATTTTAAGTCTAATGCTGAATAATTTTTATTCGTTGAGGTTTTGTTTAATCCTTCACGATAAAAGAGTTTTAATTTTTGAAACTTTTCATTTAGCTCTTCAGAATTGCCAAGTTTGATAAGTCCAGGTCCTGCAAGCGGAACCAAGATAAATTCTGAATTTTCATCAACGTATATTTGATGAATTAGCGAACTTAGAAATTTATCTGAATAAATATACTTAGCTATTAAACAAACGTCGTCTAATAAACTAAGTTCACGGAGTTTATCATTTTTAGCAATTTGATTAATTGTGAAATTAGAACGAGAATTAAACGGCTCATTGATATGGCCATTCACAATTAAAACTCTTCTACTGGTTTTGTCGCTAATTGGCATCAAGTGATAAAGTGAATCTATGTAGTAACTTTCTCCGTTTTTATTAATTATTCTGATAAGCGGTCTTCGTTGTTTAACCAATACCTTAAGATTTCCATTAACATCAATAGAGACTTCAGAGTTTTCTATTCCGGGATGAGCATTTAATCTTGATTCTAATGAATTAATATTTGTTTTGCCAATAGTGTTTGAAATATCGGACGGATTAACACCTAACATATTTTTTATCTCAGACACTTCAATAAAATCAGTGTTCATTTGGTTTACAATATCAATTTCAATGTTCTTGATATTTGTTTGTTTGTGTTTGTTTGATGCAAATGACCATGACAATAGCAGTCCGCAGATGCCGAAAACCCAAATGAATAGGCGAATAACTTTTTTATAGTTTATCTTGGTCAATTTATTTATTTCTTAAAATTTCTTCAATAGGTTCAATCAATCTGTCAATATCCCCCGCTCCCATAGTAAGGATGACTTCAAAAGATTCTTTACGAACTAAATTCAGCAACTCGTCCTTTGTTACAACTTTAGCATTGCGCGCTGAATTCATTAAGTTAATTAGTAAATTAGAATTAATTCCTTCGATAGGCTCTTCACGCGCAGGGTAAATATCTAGCAGCAAAATTTCATCTAGCATTTCAAGACTTTGTGCAAATTCCTTTGCAAAATCTCTCGTTCTTGAATAGAGATGAGGCTGAAAAACGCCACAAATTTTTCGATTAGGAATTTCTTTTCTTACAGAAGAAATAATTGCACGTAACTCTTCAGGATGATGTGCATAATCATCAATAAAGACAGTTTTACCGCTATTAATTCTTACATCGAATCTTCTTTTCACTCCTTTAAAAGAACGCAAGGCATCTTTAATGTTCTCATCACTTATGCCAATTTTTTTTGCAACAGCAATTGCAGCCATTGCATTCTCCACATTGTGCCATCCGGAAACCCCAAATTCAATTGCATGAATTGAAAAATCCGGACCAATGAAGTCAAACTGCGCTTTAAAATTTTTAAAGTGCACATTTTCAACTACATAATCTGTACTTAAATTTAATGAGTAGACTTCCTTGTTTGAAGGGAGACTCAAATCATTATCAACATTTTTGTTAACAATTAGCTTTCCTTCTTTATTGTTATTCTTGGCAAATAAGCTAAATCCTTCCTTAACTTCATTTTTATTACCATAAATATCCAAATGATCCGCATCACAACTTGTAATGATAGAATAAAATGGCTTTAAGTGTAAGAAAGACCTGTCAAACTCATCTGCTTCAACAATAAACCAACTTTCTTTATTTGCATTACCTAAAAGCAAGTTTGAATGGTAATTATTGGATATTCCTCCCATAAAGGCAAAACAATTAATACCAGCTACTTTTAGAATGTGAGTCATTATTGTAGTTGTAGTAGTTTTACC
>JBFWYJ010000220.1:0-5818 GCA_050186555.1 Bacteroidia bacterium | reverse complement strand
CAACAAATTTTGCGGAATCATCAAAGCCGATTTTTACAAAGAAAATATATGGCAGAATAGAGGCAAACCACAAATCATTATTGCTTGGTTTATTAAACGCTCTTGCTGTATTAAATCCGTAAACACCATACATAAGGATGTTAACGCCCGGCACAATCATGATTAAACACCACCACCAAGGTTTTTCTAATAATTTGCTTAATTCATAGAAATTGTAAATGGGAATGTAAGCTTTCCAAGAGGCAATGCCTGCTTTGCTAAATAATTTTCCCAGTCCAAAAAAGGAGGCTAATACTAATACTAAAAAGATATAATTTCCCATACTTAATGAAGGTAAAAATACTATTATTCATTAAACCTCCGAAATGAATATTTCGTATGTTTTTAGCAAAAATTGGCTCTTAAGAATTTGCCTTGAAATAGCTCCAAACCGGGTCGTCTGAGATAGGCCAGGCACTCACTGTTACCGGCTCATTTTTAATTGGATGCACGAAACTAACTTCGTAACTGTGCAGATGTATAAAAGGCTTTTGATTACTTCTTGGAAAGCCATATTTCAAATCGCCTTTAATGGGACAACCAATTGCACTCAATTGCGCCCTGATTTGATGATGTCTTCCTGTTTTTAGATTGATTTTTAGTAAATGGTAGTTATCAGAAGATGCTAAATGCTCATAATCCAATATGCCCTCCAAAGAATGGTCTACTTTTTTAGAAAATGCTTTAGAGGTATTGCTCTTTTCGTTCTTCAGTAAATAATGAACCAAGGTATCTTTTTCTTTTGCCGGCTTGTTTTTAGTTACTGCCAGATATTTCTTTTCAATTTCTCTGTTTCTGATTAATTCATTGAACCTTGATAAGCCTTTACTTGTCTTAGCAAATATCACTAAGCCGCTTACCGGTCTATCCAAACGATGTACCACGCCCACAAAAACATTACCGGGTTTGTTGTCTCGCTCTTTCAAAAAATTCTTTAGTTTTTCTGATAGTGGCATGTCTCCGGTTTTATCTCCCTGCACTATTTCTGATGGTAATTTATTGAGGATGATGATGTGATTGTCTTCAAAAGCAATTTGCTCCGGAAGTATAGATTTCGAATTACTCATGATTATCTGATACCAATGACTCTTGTTTTTCTGGTGGGTTTAAATATCGCGTCAAAACGATATTGAATGCCTTTACTTGGCGCATCTGCCGGAGAAAGCGATAATGTCCCGAAATTATCTATCAAAAAATAACCTTCACCATTTATGATATTGTATAAATCTTCTCCTGATTGCTTTAAGCCCTCAACATTATCATACCAAATGGCCCACTGGTATTTTGGATTTTCTTTGAGGTAATTAATATACTCTTCATAAGTATTATCAACGCAAATACTAATAAAAAGCAATTTGCTGCCGTAAGTTTTTACTAAAGACGCCAATTTTGCCATCTCACGCATGCTTTCATTGTTTTTAGTTGAGAAGAAATTCAGATAAATCCATTTGCCTTTTAATTTCGACATGTTTTCGACTGTTCCTAATTTGTTCTTTGCCATAAACATTGGCGCTGCTACACCCGAATGTAAATTGTAAATCTTTTTCAGCATGTGATCCGTAATGATTTTATGCGATTCGTTTTTGGTGTCGGTGTTAATTTTTGATAGAATTGTTACCACGCCTTCCTGGCTAAACTCAGGATTAAAATAAAATTGCCACAAATTGGATATGATTACCAATTCTCTCAAACTATCATTTTTAAGTAAAGGATCACTTATACAAAAATCATTTAAGTCGCTGAGTGACATTTTTTTATTAATAATGTGATAGAGCGTAGTTCCTTTATGTGAAGAAGCTAAATTCTGCAAATAATTATTGAAGCAGGTGTGAAAAAACGACATGTACTCGAAATTCTTGTACAAGATTGGTTTATCATATAGGAAGTTTTTAATTAAGAACTTTTCTCCTCTTGATAAATTCACATTCAAGGCTGCGATGCTATAATTGTAATAATTTATGAAGTAATCGTCTTTAATCTTTTCATAACGATTATCGCAAAACACTTTTAATGAATCTGCTTTAGCGAATAGTTTGTTATGAGTGAGAAATTCGTTGTTTTTTGGCAGAAAACGAGCGTTGTAAATGGAGTCATAATCCAATACCAGCATGTTTAATTCTGTGGTATCCCTTCCTATAAATCCAAGTGAAACAGGATATTCAGACGTTTTGTACTGCTTGAATTCTTCACTTATTTCCGGAAAAAGTATGCCGTAAACATAATCCGGCCTGACGTGCATTTTTCCGTAATAGTTATCAATATAAACAATGGCAGGTTGGGTAATTTTGCTGTAGAAGTTCAGTTCGAAAAAACCGTCTTTATTAATAGTATCGGTATTTTCCTGACGTAATTGCTTGGTCACAAAATCATCATAGGTATAAACGCGGATAACTTTACCTATATGTGATTCATGCGCTTTTCCCCTGATGGTAATATTTTGTCCTTTCAAGTAAGGAAACAACAAGGAAAGAAATATGACTAAATATATTCTGGACAGCATTACCCGATAAAGATAACGAATGATATACGATAACGTTACACTAAAAAATGTTATTTATTAAGAGAAGCGAGTTATAAGCGATATATTACTTTTTTCCATTGGCAAAATTAATTAAAGGTTTAATTTTCCCTTTGTCTGCTTCTCGGATAGCTTTTAAATAGGATTTTCTTTGGTCTTCAGGCCTTTCGTAATTAATACCGTTTCCCCATTCAAAGGCAGGTTTTCGGAAAATATGTCTACGCATGACATCAGCCATCAATCTGGAATGTCTTCCGTTTCCGTTTGGAAAACAATGAATTTGGACAATTCTATGCTTGTATCTGATTGCAATTTCATCGTCTGTGTAAGTTTGATTTTTTATCCAGAAGATGCAATCGTCATTTAGTTGTTTAAGTTCTGTTCCTATTAAATGAAACTTTATACCAATATTTTTTTCTGTTTTCCTAAAGTTTCCTGCCCACGACCAGATATTTCCAAACATACGTTTATGCAATTCTTTTACAAATTTTTCAGTTAAGATACTTTCCGGTTTAAATTTTTTTATAAGCGTCCATTCAATCGCACTTTCAATGTTTAATTGTTCTAACTCATCTAATTCGCCATGCGTTGTAATAGTGTTAATTAGCAATCCTTCTGTTTCTTCTTCGCCTAAAAGAGTTTTTCCGTCAGTAAACTTATCTTCTAATCCCATAAGTACTTTGGTATTTCGTCCATTATTTCCTTTGTCTTTATTTTAATAGATTTTTCGATTCGCTTTTTATTGTTTTCCTGGTCTTCTAAACGCATGGAAGTTGATGTTCTGTTAACTATTTCGAAGGCAATTTTTCTTGCTTTTTTCTCTATCATTTTTTCTAAACTTTCATCTTTGGGTATAAAGCCATAGATTAATTTCATTTCTAAAGCATTTGCGGCATCCTTTAAAGTGTTTATTGTAATTGAGCCATTCGCCTCTCGTTTTTCTAATTCACCAACGTTTTGCGGACTAACCTTCATTCTGTTTGCGAGCTGTTGCAATGTCATGCCAATTGTGGTGCGTACTGAATTGACCCATCCTTTTTTTGGCATGATAACAGAACTGCTAACACGAAAAACTTTCATTTTTTTGTCCAATTGCTCTATCAATAATTTCTTCTTTTTTGTATTTTTCATAAATATTTAAGTTGAAATATATTATACAAAATTAAATATATAACTTGACAAAAACAAATAAATATCAATTTATAAGTTGATAATAATTTACAAAATTATTGTTTAATATAACTTTTATTAATTGTTTTTGTCTTTTTAGGACTTGGATGTGCTTAGGTACAACTGCTTAAGGCATTAATTAAGTCTCAATTTAACTACAATCGTGATGTTTAACACAATTTTCTTAGCTTAAAGTGGTTAAAGAATTAAATGAGGTTAATAGATAACATAATTCAAATATTAAAATTATCCAGAAAAAACAGGAAAAACATGGTGTTTATCTTCTCGTTCTATTTTCTTGTGACCATCTTTTGGGTTCTTATAAAAATATTAATAAATCATTACCCTTCTCCAATTGGCAAGACTGACATTAGAGAATTAGAATCAATTATGAATCAAGTCTTGAATTGGATGAATTCGTCCGTTTGGGCTTTCTTTTGGACTATAGCAAACCTAGTTAACACTTCACTAACAATCACTTTGTTTAGTAATAACTTTAAAACTGAGAAATCTGTTAAGACATTATTGTATGTGAATTTTTCCAGCTATTTGTTTTTTCTCGCTATAGTTTATGCGTATTTATTACACATAAGTCTCCCTGCAAATATTTATGTCATTTATCCAATTGCTGTTTTAACACTGAGCTATTATGTTTTATACAATGTTATAGCATTTCTAGCCTTGCTCCTAAAGAAGCTTGCGAAAGGTTGAAATTAAGATGTCTTATTCTTTATTCTCAAATACTCTGTTTCTTCAACACTCTCTGCAAAATCATGATAATTGTGCAGTAAATCCATAATTAATTGCTTATCCGGCAGGATTTTGGCTTCCATTGTATTGACAATAGTTTTTGAGCCAATAATTTGTATCTCTTCAAAGGAACTGTTATTGATAATCTTATAATAACGTTGCCCGTTCTTGTATCTTCTGAACTGTGGAAAATTTATATCTTCCCTCATAACAATGGAACCCTTTTTACTTTCTGTCGTCAAATATATTAAATCTAAACATGAATCCGACTTAGGAAAAGTGTGCATTGTGCTTCCCAATAAACGCGCTTCTCTTTACATTAAAAAATACCTCTTCGAAGTTTACCAAAAAGCCATTTGGATTCCTACCATTATCAGCTCGGAAGAACTGATTTTGCGTATCTCCGGACTAATCAAGTTAGACCAGGTTGATTTGCTTTCTGTTCTTTATGAATCCTATGTTAAAGCCATGGGAGAGCAGGCGGAGTCTTTTGATAAATTCTCTAAATGGGGAAATTTGATGTTACAAGATTTTAATGAGCTCGATCGTTATTTGATTGATGCGCCGGACGTGTATGAAAACTTAAGCAACATCAAAGAAATCGAAAATTGGTCGCTGTCAGGAGAAAAACTTTCTAAAGCACAGGAAGATTACCTTTTGTTTATGTCGAACATCAGTAAGGTGTACAAATGCTATACTGAAACGCTTCTTTCAGAAAACAAAGGTTATCAGGGATTGATTTACAGGGAGGCCAGTAAGAAGTATCTCAACCATCCTTATCCGAATGATTTTACGAAAATGTATTTCTGCGGTTTGAATGCAATGAATGCCGCTGAAGTAAAAATTTATAAGTTCTTGAACAATGCAGGTAAAGCAGAGTTCATTTGGGATGCTGATAATTATTATCTGAAGGATAATAAAATGGAGGCAGGCATGTTTTTACGCAAGCATATGCCGGAGCTTTCAGGTAAGGATGTTCATTTTGTGGGAGATGATTTTAAAAGCAAAAAAGACATTGCCATCACTTCTGTTGCAGGTGCAACGGGACAAGCCCTTGCAGTAAGGGCAGCTTTGGATGATTTATTGAAACAAGGTGTGAATGTGGATTCTTTGGCCATTGTTTTAGCGAATGAAAAATTGTTATTTCCCATTTTAAAAATTCTACCCGACGAAATTAAAAGCGTTAATATCAGTGCTGAGTATCCTGTTAAGTTTACGGAAGTTTATGCTTTTATAGAGCAATTAATCACTTTACAAGTAGCCTGGCAATCCAATACAGGAAACAGCAAGCGCGTTTTCTATAAAGAGATACTTGGAGTACTTAGCAATCCTTTCTTTCGT
>JBFWYJ010000219.1:0-5818 GCA_050186555.1 Bacteroidia bacterium | reverse complement strand
GTAATTTTCAAATGAATAGGTCTGGGTGCTCACACGAACACAAAAAGACAAATGTAACGACAGTGCCGCCACTCTAAAAAGCTTTTGTTACATATATTTCGCGCCAATCTCAAACAATAAATCTAATAAAAAAGCCCGTATGGCATTCCATACGGGCGGGTTTTTTATTTCCGTTTCTTTATTTAGAAATTAATTTCAAATATGTTGTTTCTCCGCCGGTAGTTGCTTTAAGCAAATAAATACCCGAAGATAAACCCATTGACTTAGGGTCAAATGTGTAATTATGTTTTCCACTATAAAGCTTTTTGTTTTCAAGAATTTGAACCATTTGTCCTAATGAATTGTATGCTTCTAATTTAAATAATGCAGATTCTGTTACATTCACAGAAATACTGGCAATATCAGAAAAAGGATTTGGATATGCTTTAAGTGTTATTCTTCCGCCACTACTTTTGGTTTCTTTAATTCCTATCGCTGCCGCATTTATTGGATGTATCGAATCCTTTCCTACTGTGTAGTCCAAATTAATTATTGAACTTGCGTTTGACACTGTTACAGTATATGTTTTTGTCATGTGCATGCCCGGAATATCCACAAACAAAGTATAATCACCATTATCTAAATTTGTAATTTCAAAATTTCCGTTAGGGTCCGTGGGTATAACTCGGGCAGCCGTATTACCCGGGTGCTTTTTAATTACAACACCAACGCCGGGAACCGGAATTGATGCATAAGGAGCGCTGTTTTTATTAAAAGCCCAGTCTTCGCCAATTGTTCCACTAATTGTGCTTGTTCCTGCAGGCGCAGGATGGTACTGTAAATGCAGTTTGTGTCCTGCCGAAAGGCTGCTTGTTGTAATAATTGTGTTGGCGTCAATCCAATTAGTTGTGTCTCCGTAATAGGTTATTTTAGAATTAGGGTAAAGAGAGGTTGTTGGTCGGGCTGCAATTCTATACTCCCCATAAGGTATACTGTCAAATTGAAAAGAGCCATTTGCTTGAATTGGTGCTTTGGCTAAAATATCGTTTTTTGTGTAGTTAGAGTATTCTCTATACAAATACATTTCTCCGCTTGTAACAGGGGCGCTTTCTGAGGCGTCTACATAAACATTTCCGGAAATTGAACCGATGTCGCCGGGCAAAGCATACCAACCCCATTCTACTGAATTGTTTGCCGGCGGAACATGCAGGTACATTAAAAAGTTTGTGCCGAATGTATTGTTGCGTAAAAAATTATACCCTTTACTGGAACCCGATGTAACTGTGAATTGTGTATAAACATTTGTGTTAAAGAGGTCTACATAAACAGTATCAATTTGATTTCTTGTTTCTTTTATTAAAGCAACATCGTTATATGTCCCGTGAGGAAGCTTCAATGTTCCATAACCAATATATTCAGTTGTTTTAATTTTTCCTCCCCTAACCTTTGCTTTGTAGCCATAAATATTGGCAAAATGTCCAATATAATTTGCGGTATCACTCACCACGTTTTGATAAGCAAAATACTCCGGCGTATAGAATTCCTTATTAGTATAAATCAATGTTGAATCTATCATGTGTTTAATGCTGAAGCCCCCAACAATATACATTCCGGTTTTATTTATGTCCCAATACGTATAGTTTGAATCAACAACAAATCTGGCTTGAAACGGAGTACGCATAAAGCCGGCATGCGTTGCGTTGGGAAAATATTGTCCATAAGGCGTATTGGATGGGTCAACTGTGGTTACAGGAAAAGTGTCTACAATATTTACAAATTGGCCGTTTGCTTGGGTATAATCCCACACTTGGTTAGTGCCTGTTGTTGGAACATTCATAACGCCAGGCATCGTATCCCAAACCATTCTTACTGTAGTATTTCTTACAGGCAAATACGTTCCTTCTAAAACCGGTGGATTTTGAGCAAGCGAATTTAATGACAGAAAAATTAATAAAAGTAAAAACCCTTTTTTCATAATTGTTTATTTCGAATAAATAATTTTTATTGTTCTTGAGTTGCCGTTATCTAACGTTTCTTTCAAGAAGTAGACACCCTGAGGCTGTTTGTCATTTAAATCAAAAGCCAACTTGTGTATACCTTTCTCAAATTTTTTATTTGTTATTGTTTGAACTCGTTTTCCTTTAATATCAAACAATTCCACTTTAACTGCATGAGGTTTCTTTAATTCAAACTCAACAGTGATTTCTGCTTGAGATGGGTTTGGATAGGCTTTAAATGGCATTGAAGCAAAAACGCTCTCAAGTTCCTTTACGCTAATAACTGAAGCTCCAAATGGATGTATAGAATCGTTGCCTACTGTAAAGTTAAGATTTCCTATTACCGACCCATTAAGCACTGAAAAGCTGTACGTTCCCGCCATATGCAGCCCCGGTATATCTACAAAAATCGAATAGTCTCCATCATCCAAATCGGTTAATTCAAACTGGCCGCTTGGATCTGTAGGAATTACTCTTGCCGCAGAGTTGCCCGGATGTTTTTTAATTACAACCCCCACTCCAGGAACCGGAATTGACGCAGAAATTCCAGAACCCCTGTTATAATTCCAGTCTTCTCCTATTGTTCCTGTGATGCTGCTGGTGCCAATTGGAGAAGGGTGATATTGCAAGTGAATTTTATGTCCTGATGATAGGCTGTTTGTAGTGATAATTGAAACAGCGTCTATCCAATTTGTTGTATCACCAAAATATGTAATTTTTGAATTTGGATAAACACTGTAATTGGGTCTTGCCGCAATTCTGTATTCGCCATAAGGAATGCTGTCAAATTGAAAAGAGCCACTTGGGCTTATTGGTGTTTTAGCAAGAATATCATTCTTAGTAAAGTTTGAGTTTTCACGGTACAAATACATCTCGCCGCTGGTAACCGGAGCGCTTTCGGCATTATCTGCAAAAACGTTTCCACTAATGCTTCCAATGTCCGTTGGCAAGGTATACCAAGCAAAATCAATAGATGTGCCGGCAAAATTACCGCACATGTATAAAAGTAAATTTGAGCCGAACGTATTGTTTCTCATGAACTGAAAATACGTTGATCCAGAGCCGCCATTATTAGTAAGGTACGTGTAGTTTCCATTATTTAACAAGTCTACATAAACACTGTCGATGGCCTGGGACGTTTCCTTAAAAAGGGCTACATTGTTGTAACTGGCGTTTGGAAGCAATAATTTTCCGTACCCTACATAGGTTGTTGTTTTAATTTTTCTTCTTTTAATCTTTGCTCTATAACCTAAACTATTATAGTTTTTTGCATAGCCAATAGTATAAGAGGTGTCTGTAAACGATTCTAAATAATGCGCAACGTTTGGCGTATAAAATTCCGGTTTCGTTGCTATTTGGCTTGAATCTATTTGTTGTTTAACGTTATATCCTCCTAAGTACCACATTCCCTGTCTGTTAATTTCCCAATAAACATACATTGAATCGGCTAACCCTCCCATCGGGTTTCTTAAATAAGTAACGTGGGTTGCGTTTGGATAAAAACCAGCATATGGAGACGCGGCCGGGTCTAAGAACTTATAATCAGTTGTGTCAAGAATATTTGTGAACTGCCCTGTATTTGTTCGATAATCCCAAATTTGATCTGACCCGGGTGTAGGTATAACAAAAGGCCCTGTTTGAGACCAAACTTGCTTAATCATTGTGTTCTTTACGGGGAAATAGGTTGCTTCAATAACCGGCCCTTGCGCAAAGGCAATTCCGGCAAACGAAAGCATGACTGCTGTAATTAATTTCTTCATTCTATTGATTAATGATTCTTATGGTTTTTGAATTCCCATTCTCTAGCGTTTCTTTAATAAAGAACACGCCTTTGTTGTTTTCAAAATCTTTTGCTGAAAGTTCAATTTGGTGTTTTCCTTTCGAAAAATTACCGCTGGCAATGGTTTTGATTCTTTTTCCGTTTATATCAAACAGCTCTAGTTTTATATTTTGACTTTTTTCATTTTCAATTTCGATGTTTGTCTTTTGCGAAAAAGGATTAGGATAAGCTTTGATACGAATATTGTTTACGGCATCCGTTAATTCCTTAACGCTTATTGCTGCTGAATTAAACGGATGAATTGAATCCTTTCCAACCGTAAAATGTAAGCTGTTAACCAAAGAGCCGTTTGATACGGTAAAATTATAAGTGCCGGTCATATGAAGACCTGGTATATCAACAAAAATTTCATAAGAACCATCATCTAAATCCCCTAAATCATACGCCCCGGTTGAGTCTGTTACCAAAACCCTTGCCGTCGTGTTGCCGGGATGTTTTTTAATCACAACCCCTACGCCAGGAACAGGAATTGACGCAACGGCGCTTGAATTTCCTTTGTTAAAATTCCAATCTTCAGCAATAACCCCTGTTATTGAGCTGCTTCCAACCGGCGTTGGATGATACTGCAAATGGATTTTATGGCCCAAAGAGGTTGTAGTTGTGGTTATTATTGATGAAGCATCTAGCCAGTTTGTAGTGTCGCCATAATAGGTGATTTTAGAATTTGGATAGCTTGTTAAATCGGGGCGTACAGCGATTCTATATTCGCCATATGGTATGCTATCAAACTGAAAAGCACCGTTAGCCTGAAGCTGTGTTCTGGCAAGAACATCGTTTTTAGAAAAGTTAGAATTTTCGCGATAAAGGTACATTTCTCCATTAGTAACAGGCGTAGTTTCACTAATGTTTGTATACACATTACCCGAAATGGTACCAAAATCAACCGGCAATGTATACCAGCCATATTCCACGGTTGTATTAGTTGAATCAACATTTAAATACATTAGAAAATTTGAGCCGAAAGTGTTATTTCTAAGAAACTGATAAGAAATATTTGCTGATGATTGCTGTGTAAAATATGAGTAGTTCCCGTTATTAAATAAATCGATATAAATACTGTCTACTGTAGTACTTGTTTCTCTAATCATTCCAACGTCGCTATAGTTCCCGTTAGGAATTTTGAGCGTGCCATATGCAACGTATTTAAACTTCTTGTTTTTTATCTGGCAAACTTTGGCTTTATAACCCTGAAGGTTTTTTACGAAAAGCGTTGTCTTTACGGTGCTAATTATAGAATCATTATACTTTATCAGGCTTGGCGCAACAAAATCCATTTGGTCATGTAAAATCAAAGAATCAATATCGTTCTTGATATTAAAACCGCCAAGGTTATACATGCCGTCTCTATTAACAACCCAGTAGTAGTAAAGTGAATCTGATGGGCTATTAAATGGCGTTCTTACGTAAGTAGCATGGGTTGCCGATGGAAAATACTGCGCATAAGGCGTAGCCGCAGGATCAAAAAAAGCAAAATTAAACGTGTCTGTAACATTTAAAAACTGATTGTTTGCAAATGAATAATCCCAAGTCATGTTTTGACCAATTTGTGGAACTGCCATTGTAGTTGATGTTACATCCCAAACCTGCTTAATTGAAGTGTTTTTTACAGGAAAATAAGTTCCTTCTAAAACCGGTGGGTTTTGACAATAAAAATTTAATGTAAAAACGAAAGCAAAAAATAAATATAACTTTCTCATAATCAGTCTAAATTTAAAGACCAAATATAAGAAATTTTCGCTAAAATGCTCAATTTTAACGATTTAATATAAGTTGCTGATATTGAGATTATTCTCCTACGGCCTCTTCAAGTTTTTCAATTTTCTTTTCATCAAAGTCGCCGCTTTGCATGGTAAGAACTTTGCCACTTTTATCTAATATAAAAAAGTAAGGGATTTTATTATCCTTAATACCAAGGTCTTTTTGAATTTGCTTAATGTCAGTTTTTTCAGTGTCCATAATATATCCCCAAAACTCTTTGTCTGTTCCTTTCTTAAAGTCCTCG
>JBFWYJ010000218.1:0-5827 GCA_050186555.1 Bacteroidia bacterium | reverse complement strand
GAGTCTCAGGAGTCTTTCTCATTTGAAATATTTGATGCAACAGCATCAAACTAAAGAAGGAATAATAATTGAACTAGTTATTGCTAATAGGGCGGGAGAATCCTGGTAAACAAAAAACTAAGACCAAGAAAATAATTATCATGACTTTTTTGGTAACTTTTTTTGCATTTGGCAGTCTAGCTCAATCGGACATCAAATACACTAAGACAATAAAGATTGACTCAGAAACATCTGTTAAGTTTGAGAAGGTCGACTTAAAATCACCGCCGACCAATCCCGAGTTCTCTATTACGCATAACGAGTTTGTGAGTAAGCTCATTGATGCTTTCAGCTACTTGGATATGGAAGAAGAGAAGAAATTATATCAGACGACTTTGTATTTAATTCAAAATGGTAACTCTATAGATAGTTCCGTCGTAATTGAGGGTGAAAATAACTCATTTTTGTATGCTAAAACAGACGACAAATGGCAGTTGAAAAACTTTACCATTAAAGGAACAAATATTTCCTTGCGTAATATTTCGTGTGGATTGACATCAAAAGAGGTATTTAGACTCCTAAACAAAAAGATTAAGACACCTGTTGGCGACGGTAAAATCTGGATTTCTGATACAGACAATAAACATCATTTCGTATTTACATTCGTAAAAGATGAATTAGTCAGCATGCAATTGTAGGTATAGACACCGAAGGCAAAACGCATCCAATTTTGTGTCGCCCTACTAAGCTATAACAGCGCGTAAGTCGACCAGCGCACACATTGTGCTGTTTTGCGGTAGGAAAATCGCCTGATTCGCAGTTGCTCTTAGCGGCAAAATAATATACATTTAATCAAAGAATAAACGGAAAAAACATGTATAACTCTAAAGGCAACAATGTTCTCGCCAGAAGGCCATGCTCAGAGCTTGTTGGGCACAAATTGGTACAGACAAAATATGAACAAAAAACAATAGGTTAATTGGACTTGGGCTGTTGCAGTTATTGCGACATTTATAGCCGCGTACTTTAACTTTTATTCTCAATTGAGTAGAAAGTCTATGCAACATATTGACTAAAATTTATTATTTTAGCTAGTAAATAAACGAATTATTTGAATAAATAAATACTATAAATAACGATCTGCGTTAGCATCTTGTAGCCGAAAACGACCAAAATTTCAATTAACATCACAAGAAAGCATAACGCTCACGCAAGGCGTGGGCTTTATCTATTGAGTGGTGTGGGTACTTGGTCGTACCTCGGCTACGATTTGGTAAATGTCCCACGCTGATTTTTTATAAAAACTCTACTTAGGGGCAAAGTAGAATATCGCTACAAAAAATGAAAAGAATAACATGCCTCATTTATATGCTTACCACAATAAGCACAATTAATTCTCAAAATATTGAGAAAAAGCCACGAATCAATTCAGAAAGAAAACTAGGCAGCGCTAATAAGTCAGTTGAATTCACTAATCAATGTCAAGGAGAAACGAATAATTTGACCAAGGATTTGATGTGGCAACCGATTCTAACTAATAAATGTATTAGCCATGAACCAAAGATTCCAGACAAAGAGCTAATTGAAAAAATAAAAAGTGAAAAGACGGCAACTAAATTAAGCTTACATTCCAAATCAAATATTCATGAAAATACTGCTCTAACTGTAACACCAACTATTGGTACAAATTTCCTAGGTAATGTTAATAACAGTAATTCTCCTATGGATAATTCAATAGGTGTTTCAAATTCTGGTTGGATCGTTAGTGTAGCAAATACAACGATAAAGTATTTTGATGCAAATGGAAACAACACATATATTAATGATATTCCAACATTTTTTAATGATAACACTATTACTAATGTTTGTGACCCAGTAGTTATTTATGACTCAGGGGCAGATAAGTTTATTTTCTTCGCACAAGAATGCTCAGGAAATTCATCAAATTCATACCTCCTTATATGTTTTTCTAAAACAAGCAACCCTAACGACGGGTGGTGGAGTTATAAATTAACAGGGAATCCATTAAATAATAACACATGGTTTGACTATCCAAAACTAGCTGTTTCAACTAATGAACTTTATATTACAGGTAATTTGTTCACCAATGGTGGTAATTTTAATCAGGCTATTTTGTACCAAATACAAAAAAATAATGGGTATGTAGGTAATGCTATTAATTGGCAGTATTGGTCAAATATTTCCGGAACACCATTTACGCTTTTACCTGTGTCTTATGGTCAATCAGGAAATTATGGGCCAGGATGTTTTATTGTTGCTACATCCGCTGGTGGGGCATCCACGATAAAATTATATGACTTAACAGATGATATGACATCATCAAATGAGCAATTAAATTATTATTCTGTTTCTTCGAGTGCATATTCGCCAGCAGGGGATTCTCCTCAATTAGGAACTAGTTGTTTATTGGATAATGGTGATTGTCGTGCTTTAAGTGGATTTTACTTAAATGGCGTGATTCATTTTGTATTTCACTCAGACATTGGTAGTGGATGGAATGGTATAAATTACAATCGTCTAAATCCAGTAGCTTTAACAAATCAGACTTCAACATTCGGCTCGGTTGGTAATTTTGATTATTCTTACCCTTCTGTAGTTTCCTTCGCAAATTCTCAAAATGATGCTTCTGTAATGATTGGATTTGGACGAAGCAGTTCTAATATTTTTCCAGAAGTACGTGTAGTAAATTGTGATAATAATTATAACTGGTCAAGCTCATCTTTGGTAAAATCAAGCTCGAGTTTTGTTAGTTACACTTCTCCAACAAAGGAAAGATGGGGTGATTACACCGGAACATCAAGAAAACATAATAGTTCAAATCCCTCAATTTGGATGAATGGAATGTATGGCACTTCTGCAAATGTTTGGAATACTTGGATTGCAGAAATTCATAATTTTCAATCAGTTGACGTTGTGGAGAAAAATAGAATGATTGGTGAGTTAAAAGTGTTTCCTAACCCAGTTGTAGAATCATTTAGTGTTGAATTTAATCTTGAAAGCGCTGTAAGTCTAAAAATAAAAATAATAGATATAAATGGTAAGCTCATTAAGTTACTTTATGACGGAAAGGGTATATCTGGTAGTAATAGTTTTACGTTTAACAAATCTAATTTATCAAGTGGGACATATTTTCTAACAATTATGGACGATTCAAAAACAATTAAAAATGAAAAAATTATTATCAATAACTGATTTGTTATTGCTTTTTTTTCTATTGTGTTCATGCCAAACTTCACCTAGAAGAATTAAAGAGAATAATCAAAGTGGTTCTAAATCTAAATATATCCCCCTACCGCATAAGACAGATTCCGCCAAAACTACAATTGAATCTCAGAAAATAGGTCAAACAAACTTAATAAGTGAAGAGAGTGATTCCTCTACAAGAAATAAATCAAATTTCAAATCAATTAATAATTCTGCTCCAAACCAAACACAAATCGACTCTTTAAAAAAAGTAAAAACACAAAAAAAATACCAATGAAAAATAAACTAATCATAATAACTCTTTTTTGTTTGCCTTTCTTCAATTTTTGTAAGGGACAAGCATTAAAACAAATTATTGAATTTCTAACAAAGGAAGCTAATAAATACGAAACAGCTCAATTCTCAACAAAGGATTTGGTTACAAAGACAATTGTTGTTAACTCTGCTTCAAAAGCACGTTTTTCAGGAGGAAAAACACGTGATGTGGTGAAAATAAGCTTGCCTTCCGGAACAAAGCAATGGTATTATAGAATTACCATCTTGGATGTAAACTCAACCTATTCTTATCAAGAAAACGAAACTTTCAATTATCTTCTAAAGAACAAAAAAGCTATGAGCCCTTATGCACCAACAAATGAATCAATTGACTTTTATATTTTAGGTCATTCTGGAGACGTTGAATCTTTCAAGAAAACTGGAAATAACAATTTTAAATCATTTAAGGATTATACAAGGATAGGAACCAATTCCTTCGTTGGATATTGCTCAGTTAATCAAGAGAACTTATGGATTGGTATAAAAAACCCAAATATGACAGTGGGCTTGAAAGTAATTGTGGAAGTTGTATCATGGGGTAAATATGATTAATTGGGCGAAAGCAAATGAAGTAAAGTATATCTTTTTTAATAATTGTTGGCAAGTCTTACTGTTTAAGCAAACTAGCCTGTTACAAACTTATCAACAGAAAAAAATGAATCGATTTTTTCGAAGATTTCCCTGTAAACAAAGCAATACAGACGATGTTTTCATAACAGATTTGTTAGATTTTTCTGCGTAGAATTACAATTCTTAAAAACTAATCTATTCTCATGCTTTATTGTGCCTAAAGGATGGTTTAACTTTGTAATTATCACTACCCATCTTGTCTAACTGTTTTTAATCGTAATGTTATGCGTATGAAAAAACCTAATTTCAAAAACACTCCTGAGGCTGACTATGAATCATTGCCGATGATAAAAGTGGTTCTTCCTATTGTGATTTTCTTCGTTCTCCTCCTCTCTGTCTATTCGCAATTAAATAGCAAAGCAAACTCCAATGTCTCTTATGAGATGAACCCTCAAAAACGAGACGCTCATCTTAAAGGTTTAAATATAGAAGAAACCTCAATGATAAAGTTAATGGCCTCCATTATTGTTAAACATTATTTCTCTAAAAACCCAGAACTATGAAGACAGCATATGAATATTTGAGAATTTCTGACGACGACCAATCGCACTTCAGTATTGAGGGACAGAAAAAAATGATTACCGAATTTGCCAATCGTCATAACTATCAGATACTTGATTCTTATACGGATGATGGCTATTCTGCTAAGGATTTCAATCGACCTTCTTGGAAGGAACTTGAAAAAATGCTAGCTAAGAATAAGCATAAAGTTGATTATCTCATTGTGTGGAAATATGATAGACTTATTAGAAATGTAGCTGAAGGATTTAGCTTCATTGAGAAGTTGGAAAAGAAGTGGAATATAATACTATTGTCGGTGCTTGAAAATTTTGGAATTGACCCTGAATCTCCTTATTTTTTTAAACACCGAGCAGATCTTCTGGTAGGGGCAGAATTTGAAAGAAGGATGATTGCAGATAGAACGAAAATGGGAATATGGTCTGCAAAGGACTCAGGTAGATTTATTGGTAAGGCACCGGTTGGTTATAAAAATGCTCGTGACGAAGAAGGAAAACCGATACTATTAATCGACAAGGAAAAGAGTGATTTTGTGGCACAAATATTCGATGATTTCTTAAATGGCTATAGTTATCCTCTTATCCGAAAAAGAGCGAGACAGAATGGTATAATAATTAAAGGGCATGAAGGCATTCAGCGATTAATTTCAAATCATACTTACGCAGGTTTAGTCCCCGTGCCAAAATATTATAGCAGCAAACCATATATTAAACAGGGTTTACATGAAGGCATTGTTCCAGTAGAGAAATTTTGGAAAGCATACTATAAACTTAAGGGGGATACTAAGCCTCAGGGTCCCAAAATAGTAGACTCAAATGTTCCTTTGCGAGGATTTCTGATTTGCCAGTGCTGCAATAGTTATCACACCGGTGGAAAGTCTAAAGGCAGGTCGGCATACTATTATTACTACCGTTGTAAAAAATGTGCCGGAGAAAACTATAACGCTATAAAAGTACATGAGGAGATGACAACGATTCTTAATGCTCTTTCACTAAAAGAAAACTACATACAGAGCTTAATGAAAGAGGTTGAAGTTCAGTTTTTAGAAGAAAACGAAGCAAAGGCAACCAGGTTAAAACGACTAAAAGCAGAGCGTAAAGAACTAAGGGGCAAACTTGATTCCTTGGAAGAAAAGTATATTGCCAACAGAATTTCACAA
>JBFWYJ010000217.1:0-5842 GCA_050186555.1 Bacteroidia bacterium | reverse complement strand
ACTTGTAAGAGTTGGAGTGACATTTGGATTAATGAGGGGTTTGCTTCTTATTCAGAACATCTAATCGCCCAATATCTGGATCCTTCGAATTTTCATCCGAATTTGGCTAGTGCTCATTCAAATGTAATGAGTCAAACCGGAGGAAGTATTCATTTTTCCGGCAACGATACCATGAATGCTGCCAGAATTTTTAGCGGCAGATTGACCTATGATAAAGGAGGAGCCATCGTTCACACATTGAGATTTGTAACTAATAATGACAGTTTATGGTTTAACACATTAAAAGGATTTCAGAATCAATTTAAAAACAGTACAGCAAGCGCAATGGATTTTATGAATTATTTCCAAACACAAACAAGTATAAATCCAACGCAGTTTTTTAATCAATGGTATTATGGAGAAGGTTACCCTACATTTGATGTTAAATGGAATTTTGTTGGAAATACATTTGTATTAAAATCTGACCAGTCTACATCAAAACCAAGTTCCGTACCTTTATTCATCACGCCTATGGAATACCAGCTTTTTAGAACTGGCGCAGCTGATACAACAATTCGTGTTCAACACAATGTCAATAATGAGTATTATAACATTCCTATGCTTGGAACTGTAACTAATGTTTTTGTTGATCCAAATAACTGGGTAATAAATAAGACAATTGGCCCTGCTTTTGACAACAGTCTTTTACCAAATGGAATAATTGAAGAGAATGGAAGTAGTGATGTCAAGATTAGCCCTAACCCGAGCAATGATTATTTTTATATTGCTTTGAACAAGGCTGATGATTATTTATTAAAAGTATATGATTCATCTGGTAGGCTTATTAAAGAGGATGCGTTTCAGGACCAAACGTTTAGTTTAGACTTATCACCGGTATCAGAGGGCATTTATTTGCTTGAACTATATAATAAAAGCGGTAAACTCGTATACAACAGTAAACTTGTAAAACAAAAAAACTAGTACCATTTAGATGTGGGATTTTCTAAAGCAATTAACAGATCCTGAAAGTATTATTCAATATGGCGGATTGTGGTTGTTACTAGTTGTGATATTTGCAGAAACCGGACTATTAATTGGGTTTTTTTTGCCTGGAGATAATTTGATTTTACTCTCAGGAATCCTTTGCAACTCAGAACCTGAATTACTAAACGTAGACTTTATTACTTTGGTAGTTTTAATGTTTTTAGCCGCAGTCTTGGGAAATATTTTTGGGTATCTATTTGGTAAAATCAGTGGAGAGAAACTTTATTCAAGGAAAGAATCAATATTCTTTAAAAAGAGACATTTGGAAACAACAAAATCCTATTTTGATAGATTTGGAGGGTACAACACGCTAATTATCGCTAGGTTTATTCCGATTATTAGAACATTTGCGCCAATAATTTGCGGGGCAATAAAAGTAAGTTTTTTGAAATTTATGATTTATAATTTAATTGGCGGTTTTTTGTGGATAGTCAGTTTAAGTTCTATAGGCTATTATTTAATTGAATTGTTCCCCGGAATTAAAAATTATTTGGGATACATTTTTATTGCAATAATAATTATCACTGCAATACCAATTTTAAGAATTGTATTCAAGAATATTAATAAGCCCACTTAAGGTACACTGCGCCCCAAGTGAATCCTGCACCAAAAGTAGTGAACACTAGGTTGTCTCCTTTTTTAAGTTGTTTTTCCCATTCATATAAGCATAATGGTAAAGTCGCGGAAGTTGTGTTTCCATATTTCTGAATATTCAACATGACCTTATCCATGCCAATACCCATTCTTTCAGCGGTGGCTTCAATAATTCTTTTGTTTGCCTGATGAGGAACCAGGTAAGCGATGTCATCAGCAGATAATTTATTTCTTGTCATCATCTCCTCTGCCACTTCAGCCATTTTTACTACGGCAACTTTAAAAACGGGCTGACCTTCCATCAGCACAAAATGTTCTTTGTTTGTAACTGTTTCTATACTAGAAGGATTTAAGCTTCCTCCTGCAATTTGGTATAAATGTTTTTTGCCTGAGCCATCACTATACATCCTGCAGTCAATAACGCCTAAACCTTCGTTATTCGGTTCAAACAATACCGCACCGGCGCCATCTCCAAACAAAATACAAGTTGATCTGTCAGTATAATCAATAATGCTACTCATTTTGTCGGAGCCAATAAGTAATATTTTTTTGTATTTACCACTTTCGATGAATCTTGAAGCGACTTCCATTCCATAGATAAAACTAGAGCAAGCGGCTTGTAAATCAAAGCTCCACGCATTTTTTGCGCCAATCATATCAGCAACAATATTGGCACTTGCCGGGAACTGATAATCAGGAGTTACAGTAGCAAGGATTAACAAGTCAATTTCTTCAGCCGTAATCCCGCGTTTTTTAAGAACCTCTTTTGCAGCTTCAGCGGCCATAAATGCTGTAGCTTTGTCTTTGTCTTTCATGATTCTTCTCTCTTTGATACCACTTCTAGACATAATCCACTCATCATTGGTATCAACCATTTTTTCTAATTCAGCATTAGATAAAACGTATTCCGGCATATAAGCCCCAACTGCTGTAATTGCTGCTGTAGTCATAGGCATCAAATATAACAGAACCATAATTGTTAAACTGACAATAATTAAAATTCAATACAATAGCCAAAATAAGGTAATAATTAAAAATTAGGTTTTATTATTTATAAATACTATGTTTATAATGAAATAATTAAATATGAAATACAATGACCAAATTAAGAAATGATGCTTTGTTTTCCCTAATAAAAAGAATGACAAAAAGTGAGAAATGGCAGTTCTCTGTTTATTCTAAAAATTTTAGGGAAGATAATTCGTTTTATTATTTAGTTTTTCAAGAGCTTAATAGGCAGAAGGAATATGATGAAAGTCAATTGCAAAATATTGAAAATATAAGGGTTTCGCAGATACCAAATATTAAAGTTAATTTATATAAAATATTATTAAGGTTTTTATCCAACAACAGTAAGCCTGTTGTAAATAATATTTCTCTGAACTTTCAAGCTGTGAAGATTCTTTACAATAAGTGCTTATATGCCGACGCATTGACATTGATTGAAAAAGGCAAGCAGGATGCCAGAAAGCAATTTGATTATCAGATTTTACTGCAATTATTGGAATTGGAAAAGCAATGCATCATTCAAACCTCAGATAGTATGATATCTGAACGTGTTGATAGAATTATATCAGAGATTAATGAAATAGTGCGTAGAATCAATAATGTGAACCAATTTTCAAATCTGGCTTTGAAGCTAAATTCATTTTATCAAACAATAGGCTTTATAAGAAATAAAGAAGATTTAAAAATGGTAAGAGACTATTATGAGGATAATTTTCCTGAAGTTGATTTAAGAAAATTGTCAGAAATAGAATTAGTCCATTTATATCATACAGTTACAGAATTCTATTTGTTTATTCAGCGCTTTGAGAACGCCTATAAATATGCGAAGAAATTATTGCAAGTATTTGAAGCTAATCAAACGTTACAACAGATGTACACCGAGTTGTATATTAAGGCAATAAATTATGTATTGGTAAGTCAGAATAAGCTGAAGCTCTTAGCAGAATTTAAAGACACACACAAAAAACTAACCATAATTAAACGTAATAAATCTTTGGTTTCAAACCAAAATATTGCTTTGAATTTATTTAAAGCCATCTATATTCAGGAAATCAATAAGCACTTTATGATGGGCGAGTTCAAACAAGGAACAAAAGTTGTTGCCGCACTGGAAAAGGAGATTGACAAATTTATGACCATCTTAAATAAAAACACTATTCTTATTTTCTATTATAAAATTGCAGCTTTGTATTTTGGCAGTGGTCAGTATAAAACCGCAATTAAATGGCTTAATAAAATTATCAATGAGAAAGTAGTTGGCTTGAGGGATGATATTCTATCCTTTGCAAG
This sequence comes from Bacteroidia bacterium, assembly GCA_050186555.1. GTDB lineage: Bacteria > Bacteroidota > Bacteroidia > B-17B0 > Aurantibacillaceae > Aurantibacillus. Next base: position 1,927 of record JBFWYJ010000217.1, on the reverse strand, counting down.
GATTTTAGAACTTATATGCTATTATGAATTGGATGAAACAGAAATGGTGGAGTACAAAATTAAATCAACCTACCGTTTCCTTTTAAAAAGACAAAATTTCATTAAGTACCAGTTACACATAATGAACTTTCTGAGAGAAATGCGGAGAAATCAAACCAAAAAGGAATTATACAAGGCTTTCCAAGATCTTAAAATCAACATGCAAAGTTTACAAAGCAATAGATTTGAGAGAAGGGCTTTTTTGTATTTTGATATTATTTCTTGGCTGGAAAGTAAACTAGAGGAAAAGTCTATTCAAGAAATCATTAAAGAGAAATATAATATTGACAACAGAGAAGCTGCCTAAAAGGAATTTGTAAAATCAACCAGTAAGTGAAACACCTCTTTATATTTAGTTAACGGAAGTGTTTTTTCAATATCGTATATATCATGATAAGCTTTAATACCACCTAGTGTATAAAGAAAGAATGATGGAACTCCTTTCTCAGTAAACCAATAGTGATCGCTATTCATTGCCTTCCCTCTTTTCTTAATAGCAGCTAAGTACTGACGTTCTTTATTAATTAATTCAATTCTATTAAATTGCTCATTAAAAATAGCGCCGTTGACAACCATTACGCCATCATCTCCCGTACCCATTAAATCTAGGTTAATTAAAAATTTAATTTTAGTTAAGTCAATTGGTGAATTTTCGACAAAGAATTTTGATCCTAATAAACCGGCTTCTTCGGCGGCAAAAAATACAAATACAATAGAATACTTTGGTTTTATTTTAGCATAGTGCTTCATTATATTTAAAAGCATACTTGTCCCACTTGCATTATCATTGGCTCCCGGAAAAAACACATTTTTCCCCATGCTGCCTAAGTGGTCATAATGCGCTGTATAAACGATAAAACTATCTTTTATCGCACCTTCTATTTTGCAACCAATATTTAATGATTCAAATATGCTGTCAAGTTCTGTTTGAATATGTAGACTTATGGTTCTTGGTTCACCTTCTATGGAAGATTTTAAAATCTTAATTCCGGCGTACTTATTTAGCTTTGTACCTACACTAAATGTTAATTTATTAACCGGTTGAACTAAAACACTTTTTTTTGTCTCTATATCTAGAAAACTAACAGAATCAATTTTCTCAAGAGTAAAACTACCCTTTATACTAGGGGAATGTGGATCAATAATATAATCTTGTCCAGGAACTAGTCTTTTATTATTAAGAATAACCTTAGTGCTACCTTTAAATTTTATCACCGGGTGCTTGAATGATTGACAATAACAGTTGTTAAAAATCGGCAGGGCATTATTTTTTTTACATTCTTTTTCGAGAAATGAAGCCGCTTTTTGAAGGCCATTTTTCGTATAGCCTCTTCCATACATTTTTTTCGAAGTCAAAAGTTTAATGACTTTTCTTGTATACAGAGAGTCTTGCGAATAATAACCGGAAGTAATGAACAGAAATGTAATTAAGTGAAAGATTCTCATTTAGAATCGCTTGTTGACAACAGAAATGAACATTTTATAAGTCTCAGAATTTTCATTCCAACTGTAAATTGATTTTAAGTTTGCTAAATATATTTCGGCATCATTTAGATTGCTGCAATTATTGATTTGATCTATTGCTGTAGAAAATTCAAGATTATTTTGTTGAAATAACTCGTTTATTATTTGAAATTTTTGATTCAATGTTAATTCAACTTTTTTAGAACTGTTTTTAGCATTAAAGCTTTCCGGTATTGGATCCTCTTGTTTTTGTGTAATCTCAGCAGGCGATTCATTATTTGATAATCCTTCAACTATTTCATCCTTTTCAGATTCAACTACCGCAATAGAGCTAATCTTGCTATGAATATTAAAGCTTGGCGATATTTCCTTTTGTGATTTTAAATATTTGTAAATTGACAGCTGCTCTTGCAATTGATTCAAC
>JBFWYJ010000216.1:0-5857 GCA_050186555.1 Bacteroidia bacterium | reverse complement strand
AAACCTTGTATATTATAGGATTTGGTTTACATTTGGTTCGACTCGGGGTACACCAAAAAGCAGAGTATATTCTCTGCTTTTTTACTTTTGCACATGGCAAGTGTTTACATACTATACTCTAATTCTGCAAAGAAGTTCTATGTCGGTGTAACCAAAGACATTAATCAACGCATTAAATTTCATGAAAGCAAACACTTTTCATCGAGCTTTACCGCAGCGTATAATGACTGGGAACTGTTTTTAGAATTACCAAATATTTCAATTACAACAGCATTATTGATAGAAAGGCATATCAAGAAAATGAAATCTAAAATATACATTCAAAATCTTAAAAAATATCCCGAAATAGTAGAAAAGTTGATGGTCAAATATGAAAAATAGAACATATAGGCTAGATAATTCATTGAGATCAAGTATAGGTTAAAAATATCTCCATGCCGTCCCGATAGCTATCGGGACGACCCGGCTCTGGGTACACCAAAAGCAGAGAATACTCTCTGCTTTTTGGTTTTATCTCAGAAACAAGTCTATTATTTGTTAAAATATTAATTTTCAATGCTTTAAAAAACAATAACAGGCTTTTTCAATTGGATTAATGGTTTAGATTTTTTAAATTTGGAACATGCGTGCGGCACTTTCGATTATATTAATAAGTACCATTTTCTTTTTTACCACTGGGCTGCAATATCATTATCATTTTTGTGGCGGAGAAGTTGTTAATGTTTCAACCCAAAATGATTTTAATGAGGAGGAATGTTGTGGAACCGATATGGGTGAGGATGACTGTTGTAAAAATCAAGTTATTGATTTAAAAATAAAACAAGATTACAATTTAATACAATTCAAATTAACACCTTATCAGCCCATTTTAGATTTTTATCCAACTGATTTCGTTTTAAATTATGCCGAAAAATTTCTGAACAGAATATACTTTGACAACTACCATTCTCCTCCAGTCCTATACGAAAGTACAAAGCAAATTTTATTTTCTTCCTTTTTAATTTAGGACTCGACATTCTGCATACTGTTTTCAATAGTATGTTCGTTTTAATATTATTAATTTCTATTACATCAATTATGAAAAATAAAATTACTATTTCATTATTAATTCTTTGCGCAGGTTTAGTAATATCTGCAAGTAGAGGAAAATCTAGTTCGGGAGCACCTGCTTCGCATACCGGAGCGCCGGATGAACAAACTTGTGCGACAAGTGGTTGTCATGACGATAACAATCTTAACTCTGGAAAAGCCAAATTTCATGTGAGACTTGGCGAAAACATAAATTCTGTTGAATCTGGTAAAACGTATCCCATAACAATTCAAATAATAGATGAAAACGTTACAAGATTTGGATTTCAAATTGTAGCATTAAATGAAAATAATGAGAATGCGGGCAAGTTTGAAATATTAGATAAGGTACGTACTCAGTTTGTAAAGAATGAGTATAAACTTAAAAATAGACAATACGTAACCTATACATTTAATGGAACTGATGCTGTTACTGAAGGTAAAGGTGAATGGCAGGTTAACTGGACTGCCCCATCAGAGTTAAAAGGAAAAATTACCTTTTATGCTTCAGCTGTTTCTGCAAATGACGACATGCATGATACCGGAGATATTGTTTATACCTATCAATTATCATTAACTGCTAAATAAAAATACAATGAAAAAAAATATTATTACATTAATTTTTACAGCAGTTTCTTTACTGCTTTTTACGAATTATACTGTCTTCAGGAAAACAGCAGGTTCTCATCCCGGTAGTAATGGCGCACCTGGTGATCAAACTTGTGCTGCAAGTGGTTGTCATGCCGATGCAATGATAACACCAAGTGCCGTAAATAATTGTACTCTGATCTTTTCAAGTCAAGATTCTTCTTATGTCCCAGGAGCAACTTACAATGTAACTGTTCAGACTAAAGGGATAATCCCAACTTCCAAATTTGGATTTGAATGTGTGGCGATTAAGGATAATGGTAATTTAAACATTGGTCAATTTTCAATTACTGATTTTAATCCAATTCGTACGCAAATTGTAAATTATCCATCAGGAAGTGAGACGCGTTACTCAGTAACACATACTTCTGCTGGAACACCTGCTTTATCTGCCAATTTTAGTCAGTGGACATTTGATTGGACAGCACCACCAGTAAATGAAGGAACCATTACATTTTATTATGCTACTAACTGTACCAATAATGACGCTGCAAACACTGGTGACGCAATATTTTTGAACACTTTCCAAATTCATCCTGCTAATACCACATTAGTTAAAGATTTAGCGGATCAATACGATTTACAAACAAGTTTTGATAGAAGCAATAATGCCTTTAAATTAAAATTTGATTTGAAAGGCACTAGGAATGTTCAAATTTCTGTTTTAGATATTAATGGAAAGGTTATTTATAATGGTCCATCAGAAGTTTTATCTAATGAACAAGACAAACATATTACAATTAAAAATAAATTGAGTTCCGGTTCATATATCGTATTAATTCAAATTGAAGAACAAAAAGTGACAAAAAAATTAGCAATCAATTAAATATTTTAAAAATGAAAAAATTATTTATTCTAATAACAGTTTTCTTAAATCCATTTTTTTTAAAATCTCAGACTACCGCTTTAGATTTTACAGTAATGGCTTGTGATAACACAGGGCCACACCATTTGTTTTCTGATTTAGATAATGGTAAAGTAGCAATTATTGAATATTTCATGACTAATTGCAGTCCTTGCATTTCTGCTGGTCAAACGCTTGAGGCAATGAAATCAAATCTGATTGCTCAATTTCCTGGTAAGATAAAATCTTACGCATTTGGTTTCACAAATTCTTATTCTTGCAGTACTATCTTAAGTTGGTGCTCGACTAATAGTATCACTTCAATCCCTGTTGACAGCGGTGCGTATCAGGTTGCTTATTACGGAGGAATGGGTATGCCAACAATTGTTATTGCAGCTGGTTCAAACCATCAAATACTAGGTTCTCCATATGTAGGTTTTTTCACAAGCGACACCACACAAATGGCTACAAATATTCGTAATTTTTTTAATGCCCAAGTTGGAGTAAAGGAAAATAAAAACAATATAATTAAGTTGAATATTTATCCTAACCCAAGTAATGGTAATTTCATTTTAAATATTGAATTGCCAGAAAAATCCGTCATTACTGGAAGTGTTTTAGACATTACTGGTAACAAAGTTAAGCAGCTTAAATTTGACAACACTGACGGTAAAATAATTAATCAGAAATTAGATCTTTCTGATTTAAAGAAAGGCTTATACTTAATAAGTATATCAACCGATTTCGGCAAAAAAGAAGAAAAAATTAGCATCAATTAAAAAGTATTTTGAAAATGAAAAAACATATTTTAGCAATAACTTTAGCTATTGGTTTTAGCATATCATCAATTGCTCAAAACCAATTATTTATTCCTGATACTTTAAGCGGATCAGTAATAAATTTAACTGTACAGGCCGGCACAACGCAATTCATAGGCGCAAACAACACTAATACTTACGGATATAATGGGAATATATTAGGCCCAACATTAATAATTCATAAAGATGACAGTGTTACATTAAACGTTACAAATAATATAAACCAGCCGACAACGGTTCATTGGCATGGATTTCATATCTCTCCACATGATGATGGTGGTCCTCATCAATTAATCAATCTTGGTGTAACCTGGAGCCCCAGAATTAAAATGCGTAATGAGGCATCCACTTTTTGGTATCATCCGCATGGAGAGGCCAAAACAGAAATGCATGTTTCAAAAGGATTAGCAGGAATGATTATTGTTAGAGATAATGTTGAAAGAAATTATACTCTTCCAAGAACATATGGCGTAGATGATTTTCCAATAATCGTTCAATCAAAAGTTTTTGATGCATTTTATAACATAGCTATTTCAACACATGAAGATAGTATCAACATGGTTAATGCAACAATTGATCCATATCTGCAAGTTCCTAAACAAGTTGTTAGGTTACGTTTACTAAATGGAGCATCGGACAGAACGTATAATTTTGGATTATCTGATAATTCAAATTTTTATCTGATTGGCAGTGATGGAGGATTATTATCAGCACCACATATGACAAATAGACTAAGATTGTCAACTGGTGAACGCGCAGAAATCTTAGTTGATTTAAGCAGTTATACTGTTGGTCAGCAAATATATCTCAAAAGTTATGCATCAGAATTACCTAATGGAATTATTGGTGCAGATTCAGTTGGTACTGCTGCATTAGTAATGTCTGAAGGTTATTATGATAATCCATTAAACGGTGCCGATTTTAACGTTTTACGTTTAGATATTGCTCCGCAAACAACCAACGCTGTTACAACAATTCCATCAAACTTTACTCCAAAAGTACCATTAACAGAAACAAATATTGATGCATACAGACATATTCATTTATCGGGTGATACTGTTACAAGCGGCGCAATGGGAAATGTTGATGGTCCGTTCTTAATGAATAATACTCCATTTCATATGGATTCTATAAATGTTAAAACCTTTTTAAACAACAAAGAAGTTTGGAAACTCACCAATAGTAGTATGGTTGCACACCCTTTTCACATTCATGATATTCAATTCTATGTTTTGGATATTAATGGTATGCCACCTCCGCCTGAATATAGAGGCTTAAAGGATGTTATACTTGTGAAACCGCTAGATACCATTAGATTTATTACAATTTTTGAAACCTTTGCGGATAATACAGTACCTTATATGTATCACTGTCATTTATTGCACCATGAAGACGATGGTATGATGCACACTTTTCTAGTTCAAACCCCTGATGTAGGTATTAACGAATATAGAAATCATAATTTATCCGCAAACATTTATCCTAACCCTACCAGTGACAAATTGAAAATTGAGTTTGATCAAAATGATTCAGAATTCTTCAACTTTAAAATCACAAATTCATTAGGTCAAATAATTCTTGAAAAGAATAGTATATTTAACAACACTAATTCTACAGAAATAGATTTATCAAATTATTTTGATGGAATTTACTTTATTCATTTAAATTCAAATAAAGGTTCATTATCAAGAAAAATTATTAAGCGATGAATTGCTTAATTTGGTCGCAAAACTCAACGCCTGTTTGGCTTTCAAGCAGGCGTTTCTATCTCAAAACGCTTTACTAAAAAAATTTAGAAATATGCTTTGAGTGAACATATAGATTCTTTTAGCTAACTGATATTCTCGCTTATTGATAAAAACTGTCTATATCGATGATTTTTATTAATTTTTTGAGTTATTAAACCTGTCTATATGTTACATAATTTGCATTCAAGAAAAATCACACAACTTACTTGTTTAATTACTAGTTTTTTGCTTTTTTATTCTACTCAAAGTAAAGCTCAAGTAATTTTCAATTATACTGGCGGAAGCCAAAATTATGTTGTTCCGGCAGGTGTAACCGTGATATGTTTCACCGTTAACGGAGCTCAGGGAAATGGAAACGTTTTAAATCAGATGAATGGTGGTCTTGGAGGAAGAGTTATTGGCAGTATGGCTGTAACACCAGGACAAGTATTACAAATGAATGTTGGTGGCGGGGGTATTGCTTCTCAAGTTGGTGGTTTTAATGGCGGTGGAAATGGTGGATTTGTATCAACTAACTGTTGTTTAACAAACCGTGGCGGTGGCGGTGGTGGCGCATCAGATATTCGAATTGCTCCTTATGGTTTAGCTAATCGTGTGGCTGTTGGTGGTGGTGGTGGTGGAACCGGAGGACGTCGTGTTCAAGGTTGCGCTCCTGGTTGCGGCGGCGGCGGTGGTGGCGGCTGGTACGGCGGTGGTGGCGGTGGCGCTTATGGCGGATCACCTGGCTTTGG
>JBFWYJ010000215.1:0-5867 GCA_050186555.1 Bacteroidia bacterium | reverse complement strand
AATTAAACTCAGGAACAATGCCTTTAATTGCAGAAAAGAAAAACTTATCCTTTATTAAATTTTTATCTGTTTGTATTAATGTGTTATGAATGAATGCAGAAGGAACAGCAAGAATTACAATATCTGTAGTTTTCAAAAAATCACTTAGATCAGTATAAAAAGAAATTTTATCAGTATTAAAAGTACAAGAACTTAAATACTTAGGATTGTGTTTATATGCCTTGAAAAATTCTACATCTTCAGGATGCCTGACGAACCATGAAATATTTTCCGAGTTATTCAATAATAACTTTGCCAAAGCCGTTGCCCAACTCCCGCTACCTACTATTCCAATTTTTTTATCTGACATGGTTTTAATTTCGAACGATGTTCTCTTCGTCTATGTTACCTGAATTGGTAAACTTAGAGTAAACTCTTGCGAGGGTAATGACATCTTTAAGACAATAATTCTTAATCTTTTCTAAATCTTTGTTTTCGTAATAAACTTTACTAACCTGACTGCCATCAATATCGTCTTTTGGCGATGGTATATTAAATACATGCGCCAGAAGATTTAACGAAGTGAAGTTTTTATAATCTCCGAACTTCCACATTTCCATAGTATCAAGATGCCTTACCTCCCATGGCTTCAAACCCTGAATTTTTAAAATATCAGGTAAGCCTAATTCATTAATAATAAATCTTCTGCACAAAAATGGAAAATCAAACTCTTTCCCATTATGTGCACATAATTTGTGATATGGTTTGTTGAAGTGTTTTTCTACCAATTGCCTGAATTCATAAAGCAATTCCTTTTCATTATCATTCGCAAGGCAAGTTACCCTGAATTTACCTTGATGAAAATAACCTAACCCAATGCAAATTATTTTTGCAAATTCGGCATAAATTCCTGATTTACCGTAAAGTGCTTCAGGAGATTCATCCTTAGCATATTTCCATTTTGCGTCCCAAAGTTGCTTGGAATTTTCATCTAGTTCGGTGTACTTGTAAGTTAACGGAACAGTTTCAATATCCAAAAAAAGTATGTCTTTTAACATTTCCATTCAGGCAACTAAAATACACAAATTGATGGAAAAGTGTCAAATAATTGAGGTTGTGAATTTGCAAATCAATTCTTACATTTCAGTTTATGGAAAGAAGATATAAGTTCAAAAGTCTGAACACCTTCGTTAACAACGAATGGATGGCAAATTCTGCGAAACGTTATAGAACTTGTTTTGACAAAGAAGAAGTTGATTATGTCAGATGCGAGTTGGCAATCTACAACAAACTTTTCGATGAGGAAGATTGGGAAGCTAAATTATCTCTCAAGGCTTTCGACTTGAAAGGCGAAAAAGAATACTGCAATATTGAAGAAACAATAAAAGTTAAGAAAGAAGACAATATTTTTTATTTCCGTGATGGATGGGGTAATGCTACACCGGGCAATTTTTGGAAAAAAGGTTCGTACAAATGGAAAGCGTTTATCGATGGAGCTTTAGTTGGAGAGGTGATATTCCATATTAATGAAGTTGGCAAGGTTACGAATACGCACAATCCTTATTTTTTAATCGAGCAGGTAAGGCTGTTTGAAGGTGATTCAAATGGTTGGCAACAAAGAAACAGAAAGTATTTAAAAGCATTCGATAGAAAAAAAACAAGATATATTTGGACGGAGATAAAGTTTAAAAACCTTACTCCACAGGAATACCACTATGAATTTCATTTAAATTACTTTGATGATGCCGGTCAGCCAAAAGCTTCAATCACACATGTTGCGTTCATGGGAGATAACAAACAAGATTTTAGTTATTATGTAGAAAGAGGTTGGGGGACAAATGAGGGTGGTTCTTGGACGGACGATAAATATACTTTAGAAATTGTTTACAATGACGTTATGATTGGCGCTGTTACCTTTAATTGTGGTGATCAGGACGAAGAAGGTGAATTAGAATTAATCACCAGCATAGAACAGACTCTGGCAATAGGATCAAGCAAACCAACAAGTCATAATGTAGTCACAGAACATGATGATAATAAAAGTCTGGATGATCTGTTGCAAGAACTTGATGGATTAATAGGGTTAGAAGCGGTAAAAAAATCAATCCGAGAAAACATCACATATTTGAACTTTACAAAGGTACGAAGAGAAAAAGGTTTTGAAGACGCAGATAAAATTTCGCTGCACAGCATCTTTACAGGCAACCCCGGAACCGGAAAAACAACTGTAGTAAAAATGTTGGGACGCATTTATCATAAAATGGGATTATTAACTAAAGGACATGTTGTTGAGGTAGATCGTGCTGCCCTTGTAGGTGAGTATATTGGCCAAACTGCGCCTAAAACAAAGAAGGCAATCGAAAGTGCAAAGGGCGGCGTTTTATTTATAGACGAGGCTTATTCACTAGCCAGACATGACGATGACAGTAAAGATTTTGGTAAAGAGGTTATTGAAGCATTGCTTAAAGAAATGAGTGATGGAACAGGCGATATTGCGGTTATATGTGCCGGTTATCCTAAAGAAATGCAAACTTTTTTAGAAAGTAACCCTGGGCTAAAATCTAGATTTACTCAGTATTTTCATTTTGACGATTATCTGCCCGAAGAGTTGTTTTCAATTGCAGAATATGCAGCAAAGAACCGTCAAATCACCTTGGATACTGCTGCAACCGAGTACGTGCGTGAGCAATTAACAGAAGCTTATCGTAACAGAGATGAGAGTTTTGGGAACGCAAGATTTGTTAATGCCTTAATTGATGAAGCAAAAATGAATATGGGAATTCGATTGATGAATGCTCCGGATATTGATAAGTTAAGCAGAGAAGAATTAAGCACCATTTTATTAGATGATGTTAAACAAGTTTTTATCGCAGAGAAGAAGAAAAAACTAAAATTATCGATTAATGAAAAAGAATTGACGGTCGCATTAGCAGAATTGAACGAGCTGATAGGGCTTGATAAAGTGAAGCAGGATATTCAGGAAATGGTGAAACTGATTCGTTTTTATAACGAAACCGGTAAAGATGTTGTAAATAAGTTTTCTCTACATTCTATTTTTACGGGAAATCCTGGGACAGGTAAAACTACCGTTGCCAGAATTATCGCTAAAATCTACAAGGCACTTGGTGTATTGGAAAGAGGCCACTGCGTGGAGGTTGATCGAGAAGCTTTGGTTGCAGGATATGTTGGCCAGACAGCGGATAAAACGGCAAAGAAAATCGAAGATGCGATGGGCGGAATTTTATTTATTGATGAAGCTTACGCATTAGTGGCCGGAGGCAATGATTTCGGACTGGAGGCAGTTCAAATTATTCTTAAACGCATGGAAGACAATCGCGGTAAGTTTGGTGTAATTGTAGCAGGCTATCCTGATAATATGCACACTTTTATTGAAAGCAACCCCGGATTTAAATCCAGATTTGATAAGAAATTTGTATTCGAAGATTACAATACAGAACAACTAATGACGATTGCTAAATCTCTGTTGGAAAAAGAAGGATTGAAAGCAAGTCCGGCAGCATATGAACATATGTATCAATACATCAATGCTTTATATGATGCAAGAGACAAGCATTTTGGAAATGCAAGAACGGTTAGACAAATGATTGGAGAAGTAGTTCGCAAGCAAAATTTACGCTTGGCAGGCATGGAAGCCGACAAACGTACTCAAGAGCACCTCGAACAATTAGAATTTGAAGACGTATCGCATTTACAAATTACAAAAGATGATGGCAGACAGTCTTTAGGTTTTAGGCTAGGGAATTAATTTTTTGTTTATTCTTTTGATAAATCCATAAACGACTTTATTTCTTTATTGTCAGGATCAATTTTACGTGCTTTTTCAGCATAGAAATAAACATAATTTGGTTTGTTCAGTTTTGTATAACAATTTACCAAACCAATCAATGCATCCATGTCCTTATTGTTTATGAAGTAACAATTCAAGTACTGTTTCACTGCATTTTCATAGTCACCTTTATCAAAGAATTCTTTTCCATTGTCTCTATAAATTTGACCACCAACTGTATAGTAATTTTGTAGATAAGGATTGTTTGGATAAAGTGCTTCAGCTTTTTTCCAATAGTATATAGCTTTACGATTATTTCCTAATTTAAATTCTGCTAAACCGAGATTTAAATAACCATTCACATAACTTGGGTGCAATTGAACCGACCGCTCTAAATAATTAATACCTTTGTTTAGTGCAACTTCACGCTTGTTTTTTAACCCACTTTTTTTAAGTTCTTCAGCAGTGATTACTAATTTGCCATTATAATCATTGATTACTGTAGTATCCTGATCAGGCCTGAAAATTCCGGTAATTTCCTTTGTATCAGCTAGGTCAATCCATCGGGCTCCGGCATTCCCAAGACAGATTACACTATTAGGGGCATTTTCGACATCATTAAGAAATAACGTGATGTCATTACACCAATCTTTGTTCCTTGAAATTACTTTTTTACCACTGAAAAAAATCAGGATTAATAAAGGTAAAGCGATGATAACTTTTTTCGAAGAAGATTTGAATTCGAAGTTATTCAGTAAACGTAATATTGCCCAAGATACAATCATTGAAAATCCGACAGCTGAGTGAAATATAAAGTGTTCATTCATTATTGTGCCTGTAAAGAAAAAAAAGTTTCCAATAACCAATAGAAAGAGAAAGTAAAAAGTAATTGCAAAACCAAGGACGTGTTTTTGAATCACCAAACGGATTCCAATGAATAAGATGAAAAGATGAAGTATAAAAGAAAACACAAACTCCCAATCGCTAAAATGTATGAATTCAACAGAATTGTATGAATAATCACAGACTAAGTTTAACGGAAGAACCAGTAGTTTTAAATAATAGAGAAGCACAGTAATCTTAGTGCAAAATAGCTCTTCGCCTGTTGCCATTAAATATGAATTGTTCAAAATTTCGTGAGTGTCTCTATTTAGCCCTAAATTAGTAGCATTTAATCTCAGAAAGTAATAAAACAAAATAGCTAGAAAGTTTAGTGATAGTAGGAGCGGAATCCCTTGTTCAATAATTTGTTTTTTAAATAAAAGGTATAAGAAAATGGTAGCAATTAAGAATAAAATTAAGCTTTGAAAAAAGTAGGGTATTGATTCCGGGATTACATTAGTTGTCTTAAGAAGAATCATTAAGAAGACTCCAATGATTAATACTGTTAGAGGATATATGATTTTTTTAATTGAAACATTTAATTTCAATAGAGTATGAATTCCTATTGGTATAAGAATAGGCAGGATTATTCCGTATTCTTTTGATAGTAATGCAAATAAAGTGCCTATTGTCCCTAAAAATAAGTATTTGAATTTGTTTTCAATGATGTATTTAAAAGAAAAATGCAAAGTAAAAAGGATGAAAAACAATGAAAATATTTCATCTCTATATGAAATTACAGCTACACTTTCTGTGTTTAAAGGGTGAATTGCGAAAATAAGTGTAGATAGAAATGTAAAGTCTAATTTGTTTGGAAATACAAATCGATCCAGAAATACGAACATCATAAAAATCAAAACCAAGTACAATAAAACATTGTTTAAATGTCTCCATGAAGCGCCCTCCACCTGACAATCAACTTCGTTATAGACCCCGTCCACATTCACATCTTCGTTAACATCATTTTTAAAATTTCTATTTTTATCCCAACAATTAATGCATTCATTAGGCGTAATTTTTCCATCACAATTCGCGTCTTCATATTCATTGTACTCATAATTCTTAGTAAGTGAACCATTGTTATTAGTATAGGATACAATGGAATCTCCTAACACCCCATATTTGTCCAAATCAGCACAAAAATAATAGTACCCAGTTCGATAACTATGGATGAACTCCTGTTCCAAATCAAATGATATAGTGGTTAATGGACGATATC
>JBFWYJ010000214.1:0-5887 GCA_050186555.1 Bacteroidia bacterium | reverse complement strand
ATCAAAGTCGTACTTACCTTGGTTCGTATATAATGTATTCGAATCTTTTAATTCAATTCTTATTACTTCAGTCTTTAAATGAATCTGAATATTAAGTTTAGAGGCAAGATTCAAAAAGCAATTAACAATAGTTTCGCTTGTATTCGATATCGGGAACATCCGATTATCCTCTTCCCTTTTAAGAAATACACCTTGTTCTTTAAACCACTCAATAGTGTCTTTAACGGCAAATCGACTAAAAACCTGTCTTAATTCCTTTTCTCCTCTTGGATAGTTCCTAATTAAATCACCGATTTCAAAACAATAATTGGTTACATTACACCTTCCTCCTCCCGAAACTTTTACTTTTGAAAGCACTTTACCTGTTTTTTCTAACAGAACTACCTGATTTAATGGATTCATTAATTTACAATTTATTGCAGAAAAGAATCCGGCTGCACCACCGCCTATCACGATTATCTTTTTTCCTTTTCTCAATTTTTTTTTATCTGGCTTAAATTACTGAACTTCGTTCAAAGTTATGAAATTAAAAGTCGGTCTAATATTTTTACTTATTGCGTTTTCGATAAAAGCACAAAAGAGAAGAATTTTAAATGATTTCACATTCACACTTCATGAAGAAACTGTAAACAAAGTATTGACTGCTATCGGAGAAATTTCCGGAAGCAATGATTACGAGGTTATGTTTATCAAAGGAAAATATCACTGGACAATACAAAACCCTCAAATCCATATAAGACCGGATAGTTCACAGTTCGATTGTGTAGCTTTAGTTACTGTTGGACCATTTTCTTATAAAACCAATGTTGATGGTGATGTGAAAATTACCTATGATAAAGTAAATGATAAAATTGTCATCAAAATAACCAGAGCTATTTTTGAATTATATACCATTGTATTTGATAAGAAAATTCATATAAAAAACATTCACCTGGAAGATCACTTTAAAGACCCTTTTCTTTTTGATGGGCCAAAATCATACGGCACTTCAATGGATGTGTCTTTACCGGACAGTGCAACAAAGAAGATATATGTACAACCAACAGATTGTCAGTTATATATTAAATGGAGAGAAGTTAAAACAGTTTGCGAAATAACGGCTAGTGATAAACCTATTCCGGTTCAATCATCAACCTTAAGCCCAAAACCAACAACAATTACAAGCTCACCGGACACACTTAGGAAAGAGGACGAATAAGGCTTTTAATCTGCAATTCCTCGAACTTTTACCCCAAAAAAATTAGTATTTTTACTGAATGCTAGGTCTTTTTAGACTTTTCTGGACATATAATTTACCGAGATGGTCAATTCTAATAATTGACCTCCTCATTTGTGCATTCTCATTAACCCTTTCTGTTTTTTTACGTTTTAATTTTGACGCCATCCCTAAAGTTGATTTGGAAAATTTACCAATCGATTATGCGGTTGTTTTGGGATTTCGTTTTTTGGTTTTTTTAATCTCAAAAACGTATAAAGGAGTTGTTAGATATACCAGTACTAGAGATGCCGGAAGAATTGTTGGCTATGTTTTTGTTGGCAGCATTTTGGTGTTTCTTTCTAATCTGATTCATTATTTTTTTACTAAAACATATTTTATTCCAAACTCAATAATCATTATTGATGCATTGTGTACCATGTTTCTCATGATAAGTTCCAGATTAGCTGTAAAAGCAATTTATTTGGAAACGAAAAAGCCAACCGGACAAAAAACCAATGTGATAATTTACGGAGCCGGAGAAGCAGGTTTAATAACCAAAAGAACATTAGACAGAGATGCGGCAATAAAATATCAGGTTGTTTCATTCGTAGACGATAATTTAAAAAAAGAAAACAGGAGTATTGAAGGCGTATTTATTGCCCATTCTTCTAAGCTTTCTCAATTGATTCAAGAAAAAAATGTTGAATGTGTTATTATCAGTGCACAACAATTAAGTTCAGCTAAAAAAAATGAAATAACAGAACTCTGCTTACAGCACGGAGTAAAAGTTTTAAATGTTCCACCCGCCGCTAAATGGATAAATGGGGAATTAAGCTTCAATCAAATTCGTTCAATTAATATAGAAGAACTATTAGAAAGAGAACCAATTGAATTGAGCAAAGAAAATATTAGCAAGCAAATTCAGAATGCTACCGTATTAATAACCGGAGCTGCAGGATCAATAGGAAGCGAGTTAGCCAGACAATGCTTTCAGTTCAATCCAAAAAAAGTTTATCTGCTCGATCAAGCTGAGTCTCCATTGCATGAATTAGATTTAGAGTTTCTTGATTTATTTGGAAAAGAAAAGTATGAGGTTGTTTTGGGAGATGTGAGAAATGAAGAGCGCATGAGAAATGTTTTCAATTCCTTTAAACCTGATATGGTTTTTCACGCCGCAGCATATAAGCACGTTCCAATGATGGAGAGCAATCCTTCTGAATCTGTTTTTACAAATGTTCTTGGTACAAAAGTTTGTGCCGATTTATCAGTTGAATTCAAAGTGAAGAAATTTGTTTTTATAAGTACTGATAAAGCCGTTAACCCAACAAGTGTAATGGGGGCCAGTAAGCGAATAGCTGAAATTTATATTCAGAGCCTGGGTGCAAATTCAGAAACCCAGTTCATTACAACCAGATTTGGTAATGTTTTAGGCTCTAACGGGTCTGTGATACCGAGGTTTAAAAAACAAATTCAAGAAGGCGGTCCTATCACAATCACTCATCCTGATATAACCAGATACTTTATGACTATTCCTGAGGCTTGTCAGTTGGTTTTAGAAGCCGCCTGCATGGGAACAGGTGGTGAAATTTTTGTATTTGATATGGGTAAGTCAGTTAAAATATTAGACTTAGCAAAGAAAATGATCAAACTCTCGGGACTCGAGGAAGGAAAGGATATTCAAATAATATTCACAGGCTTAAGACCTGGAGAAAAGTTATATGAAGAATTATTAGCTGATTCAGAAAATACTTTACCGACACATCACTCACAAATTCTAATTGGAAAAGTACGTGAATATGAATTTCATAAGGTTAATGAAGTAATAACAAAAATTATTGAATTATTCCACACTCAGAACAACACAAGTATTGTAAAAGCAATGAAAGAATTGGTACCTGAATTTAAAAGCAATAATTCCGTTTTTGAAACTTTAGATAATAATGCTTAATAGATTACTCATATATACTCTTCTTTTGCCCTTACTAAGTTTGTCGCAAGAACAGAAGAAACCAAAATTGGTAATAGGAATAGTAATAGACCAAATGCGTAATGATTACATCTATCGTTATTCGAATAGATTTGGTAATAATGGTTTTAATAAGTTAATTGCAGAAGGGTTCTATTGTGAAAACACGCACTACAATTATGTCCCAACTTATACAGGACCGGGACACGCCAGTATTTATACCGGAACTACGCCAAAATATCACGGTATAATTGGTAATGATTGGTACGTGAGATTAGAGGGAAAAAACACATACTGTGTTTCTAACGAAAACTATAAGACTGTTGGTGCGAAGGGTAAATCAGGAAAAAAATCCCCAATTAATTTAAAAGCTACTACAATAGGAGATGAGTTGAAGCTATCTACTGTCGGAAAATCCAAAGTTTTCTCTATTTCTTTAAAAGACAGGAGTGCAATATTGCCCGGTGGACACATGCCTGATGGTGCATTTTGGATGTCTGATACAATTGGTTATTTCTGTACTTCAGATTTTTACGGGGAAAAATTACCTGAATGGCTGGTAGAATATAATAAAAGCGGCACAATCGAAAAATATCTCAAACAAGGTTGGAATACCTATTATCCGATTAGTTCTTACACCAATTCTATTGCTGATAAGAATAATTATGAAGCTTCAATTCAAGAAGATGATAAATGTGAATTCCCGTATGATTTTAAAAATGAAATTAAGGAGAAGAATTTTGAAATAGTAAAATATACGCCTTTTGGAAATACGGTAATTACCGATTTGGCCATGAAATGCGTAGAAAAAGAAAACTTAGGAAAGGATGATATTTCTGATATGTTGTTACTAAGTTACTCTACTCCTGATTTAATAGGACATACCTATGGACCAAGATCAATAGAGATTGAAGATATTTATATTCGCTTAGATTTAGAAATTGAGAAGCTATTAAAGCATCTGGAATCAACAATTGGCAAAGACAATTATGTTTTGTTTATTACGGCAGATCATGGTGGCGCAGATATTTCAAATCACTTAAAAGACAATAAGGTACCGTCCGGTTTGTTAGACGACAAAGTAGTGTATAAAATTTTAAGCAGCTACTTTAAAGAAAATAATATTAATGAAGACCTTTTGCTAGCTGTTACTAATAACCAGGTATACTTAAATAATTCCAAACTAACTTTTAATGAGAGGCAGAAACTGGAGTTGCAAATTATTGAGGTTCTCAAAGGCATAAATGGTATTGCTGATGCATTCGCTTCTTCATTATTAGTTTCTATCTCAAATTCTGAATTTACACCACTCAACCTTGTTGCAAATGGTTATAACAGCAAATTATCCGGAAATGTTGCATTTATTATGGAACCGGGTTGGATGGATTATCATGACAAGGGAACAACTCACGGCTCCTGCTATCCGTATGACACACATGTTCCGTTAATTTTTTATGGAAGTGGTATAAAAAAAGGCTCTATAAAAAGAAGAGTTCTTATTACACAAATTGCACCAACAATTTCTGCACTCTTGAAAATAAACTATCCGAATGCTTGTTTTTACGAACCGATTTTAGAATTATTTAAGGATTAATTAAATTATGTTACAACAGTTTAAAGGCTCATTTAATAAAATTGTTTTAGTTGCTGCGTTAGGTTATTTTGTTGATATCTATGATCTAGTGCTATTTGGCATGGAAAGGGTTTCAAGTTTAACAGATATTCTTTCTAAAACCATTACCGACCCAAATGAATTAAAAAAACAAGTACAAGAAATAGGAATTTCATTGCTTAATTGGCAAATGTTTGGGATGTTGATTGGCGGCGTTTTTTGGGGAATACTTGGAGATAAAAAAGGGCGCCTCTCTGTTTTGTTTGGTTCTATTTTCATGTACTCAATTGCGAATATTGCCAACGCCATGATTAGCGACACAACATCTTACGCAGTATTAAGATTTGTTTCAGGTTTGGGTTTAGCCGGAGAACTTGGGGCAGGAATTACATTAGTGAGTGAAACATTAAGCAAAGAGAAACGTGGTTACGGAGCTACACTAGTGGCTGCAGTTGGTCTGTCAGGTGCAGTGGTTGCCGGTACAGTCGGAACTTTGATTGGTAATTGGCGCGTGTCATACTTAATCGGCGGAGGCATGGGATTGTCTTTATTGATTCTAAGAATTGGTGTTTTGGAATCAGGCATGTTTACAGAGTTGAAAAAGATGAATGTTGAGAAAGGAAATTTTCTTTCTTTGTTTCAATCTAAAGAACGTTTTTTAAAATTCATTACAATTATTTTGGTGGCATTGCCTGTTTGGTACGTGATGGGAATATTAATAACATTTTGCCCGGAAATAATGAAAAGTCTTGGAATGAAAAATCCTCCTTCAAATGCAAGATTAGCAATGACAATGGCTTACATTGGAATCACAATTGGTGATGTTGTAAGTGGTGTAATTAGCCAACGATTAAAAAGCAGAAAGAAAAGTCTTGTTCTATTTTTGTGTTTAGCTGTTTTATTTACGTGCGGTTACTTTACCATAGCAAAACAATCAGAATTTATGTTTTACTCTGTTGTTGTATTGATTGGGTTCGCTACAGGTTACTGGGCGGTTTTTATTTCAACAGCATCAGAACTGTTTGGCACAAACTTGAGATCTACTGTAACAACCAGTGTACCAAATTTTGTGAGGGGCGGAACAATCTTAATTACTACTTTGTTTACCTTT
>JBFWYJ010000213.1:0-5894 GCA_050186555.1 Bacteroidia bacterium | reverse complement strand
TAACGGTTAAAAAGGATAGTGTTGCATTTAATAATACTATTGTAAAAGTAAAAGAAATTAAACCAAACACACCTGAACCTCAGGTTCAAATAAAGGTTGCGAAAGCAGAAGCCGGTAAAAGCTTTGTGATAGAAAACATCCAATACAATACCAACAGCTCAGAAATAAAAGAAGAAAGTAAATTGATTTTACAGTCATTTGCAGACTATTTAAAGGAAAATCCGAAACTTAAAATAGAAATTCAGGGGCATACCGATAACGTTGGTAATCCAAAAGACAACATGGCCTTAAGTAGTAATCGTGCTTATTCCGTGAAACAATATCTGGAAGATTTGAAAATTTCCGGCAACAGAATAACCGCTAAAGGATTTGGTTCTGAAAGACCAATTGCAGATAATAAAACCGAAAATGGAAGGGCTAAAAACAGGCGTACAGAATTTTTGATTATTGAGTAATGTTTATTACAATCGCCATATTTGCTGCCGCACTAACAACCTTATTGGTTTCTGCTAATTTCTTTACAAATTCTGCAGAAAAACTAGGCAAGTATTTGAAATTGCCGCAGTTTATTGTAGGCATATTTATTATCGGTATTGGCACCTCGCTGCCCGAACTTGTTACCGGTATACTTTCTGTTAAATCAAACGTTTCGGAAATTCTACCCGGAAATATCATCGGAGCCAATATCTCCAATCTGTTATTGGTTACAGGATTAGTAGTTGTAATGGGAAGAAAAGAAATTCAATTAGGCAGTAATTATATATACATTGACTTACATTTTTTAATTGGTAGTGTTTTTGTTTTTTATATTGAAGCCTATGACGGAATAATTAATTTTCAGGAAGCGTTCATGAATATTTTTATATTCATTGTGTATAGCATTTATCTCATTAAAGGTGCCGAAACTGACAGCTTCAGACAAGACAAATCTGAAGAAATAAAATTTCCGGTTAAACACATGATGATTTTATTAATTAGTTCAATTGGTATTTTTTTCGGTGCCGACTACACCATTCAATCATTGGAAAAAATTGGAGTGTCTCTTTCCATTTCTAATGAGATAATTGCATTAACTGTTTTATCTCTTGGCACAACACTGCCTGAAATTGCAGTCAATATTTCTGCTGTTAGACAAGGTAAAAGCGAGATGGCAATTGGCAGCATTTTAGGTTCCTGTATTTTCAATACTTTAATGGTACCATCTATAGGCTCTATGTTCGGTGAAATAACCGTTCCCGATAAATTAATTTCATTTTCTCTTCCGGTGATGGCTGCCAGCACAATGATATTCTATCTTCATAAACAAGACAAAAAACTTTCCGTCTGGGAAGGTGTGTTGCTTATATTGATTTATCTTTTGTTTGTTATCAAATTGGCATTTTAACATTCCTTAAAACTTTCTAATTGACATTACGATAGAGAACGCTTAAATTTGAGACTGTTCTGATTAAAAACTATTAGCCTGTTAATCAAACGGTTATTTTAGGTTAATTACAATACGTTTTACGCGTCGATAGGTATGTATTTTACAAGTAGGGAAAACGAATTGAAAAACAGATTAAAAGCTAATGAAACTGAAATTTCTTTACTTGCCAATATTATTACTTCTTTTATCATGCGAAGAAGAAAAAAACTCTGAAAGCACCAAAATTTTTCCAATAACAAGTCCGATTATCATTGACACTTCTTATTACCAAGAATATGTTGCCGATATTCATTCAAAAGAACATATTGAATTAAGAACAAGAATCAAAGGTTTCATTGATAAAATTTATGTTGATGAAGGAAACTTTGTAAAAAAGGGTCAATTAATTTTTAGTCTAAGTAAAAAAGAATATCAGGAACAATTGCAACGTGCCAAAGCGCAATTAAAAAACGCCTTGGCTGATGCAAAGGAAACTGAACTGGAAGTTAAAAACATTAAATCATTGGTAGATAAAAATGTTGTGTCTCAAACCAAACTTGACATGGCTAAATTGCGACTACAAGCAAAAAAAGCAAAAGTAGATGAAGCACGTGCCACTGAATCAACTGCATTGGTAAATTTATCCTATGCAGAAATCAAGGCGCCATTTGACGGTAAAATTGATCGTATTCCTAATAAAACCGGAAGTCTGGTAGATGAAGGGACTTTACTTACTTCCATTTCAGATAACACAGAAATATTAGCTTATTTCAACATAACAGAAGAAGAATATTTAAATCTCGCTAAACAAAAAAAAGATTCCACTTACAGTAAACAGGTGGAATTGGTTTTGGCAAACGGGCAGATTTTTCCCTACACCGGTATTATCGAAACGTCCGAAAGTGAATTTGACAAACGTACGGGTAATATTGCTTTCAGAGCGCGGTTTGCTAACCCTAAACTCCTATTAAAACATGGGTCAAGTGGGAAGGTTAGAATTAAGAATACGATTAAAAACGCAATTGTTATTCCTCAAAAAGCCACTTTCGAAATTCAAGATCGTGTATTCATTTATTTAGTTGATGAAAACAATAAAACCAAAATTAAACAAGTCAATATTTTACTTCGATTACCTCATTTGTTTGTAGTCGACAATTTATCAATAAATGATAAAATCATTTACGAAGGAATACAAAACATAAAAGAAGATAAAACAATACAAACCGAATTCATTTCAATGAGTGAAATCATCAATGAACTTTCGAAATTTTAGTATGTTTCAAATTTTCATTAAAAGACCGGTACTTTCAATTGTTATTTCGTTAATTATAACGCTACTAGGTTTACTGTCTTTAAAAGATTTGCCCATTACCCAGTATCCGAACATTGAACCACCATCTGTTACAGTTACCACTAAATATACAGGAGCCAATGCTGAGGCTTGTGCCAAAGCTGTTGTAACACCACTTGAAAGGGCCATTAATGGTGTACCCGGAATGAACTACATGACTTCTACTTCCGGCAATGATGGTACAAGTATCATTCAAATTTATTTTAAGGTTGGTGTAGATCCTGACCTGGCAGCAGTGAATGTACAGAACAGAGTAACTTCCATTCTGGATGAATTACCCGAAGAAGTAATTAAAGCAGGCGTCATCGTAGAAAAAGAGGTGAACAGTATGCTGCTGTACATTAATGTTCTAAGCACAGATAGTACATTAGACGAAAAGTTTTTATACAATTTTGCAGACATTAATGTTCTTAAAGAACTCAAACGAATTGATGGCGTTGGATTTGCAGAGATTATGGGATCCAGAGAATATGCCATGCGTGTTTGGCTATATCCTGAAAAATTAACTTTTTTTGAAGTATCTGCTGCGGAAGTAATTGATGCCTTAAGAAAACAAAATGTTGAAGCTGCCCCCGGGAAAATTGGAGAAAGTTCCGGCAAAAAAGCACAATCGTTGCAATATGTTTTAAAATATTCAGGCAAATACACAACTAAAAATGAATATGAGAATATTACAATAAAATCAAATGCTAATGGAGAGATATTAAGATTAAAAGATGTAGCTGAAGTTGAATTTGGTTCACTTGATTATGACGTATTGTCTAAAGAAAACGGAAGACCTTCCGCTGCAATGGTTCTGAAACAAAGACCGGGCTCTAATGCAAGGGAGGTTATTGCAAATGTAAAGTCTAAAATGAAGGAATTAAAAGAAATCTCTTTTATTCCGGGAATGGATTACAATATTTCTTATGATGTCTCTACTTTTCTTGATGCGTCAATACATGAAGTAATAAAAACATTGATTGAAGCATTCTTACTTGTAGCCCTGGTTGTTTTTGTATTTCTTCAAGACATAAGATCAACCTTGATTCCGGCTATTGCTGTTCCTGTTTCACTCATAGGCACTTTTCTGTTCATGCAATTGTTTGGTTTTTCAATTAATCTGCTTACTCTCTTTGCATTGGTATTAGCCATTGGGATTGTTGTAGATAACGCTATTGTTGTAGTCGAAGCAGTTCATACCAAAATGGAGAAGCTAAAATTAGATGCAAAGACAGCAACTGCTAATTCGCTAAAAGAAATCAGCAACGCTATCATTTCAATAACCTTGGTAATGTCTGCTGTATTTATTCCTGTTGCATTTTTAAATGGGCCTATAGGAGTATTTTACAGGCAGTTTTCATTAACGCTAGCAATTGCCATTGTAATATCAGGTGTTAATGCCCTAACGCTTACCCCGGCACTCTGTGCCATTTTATTAAGAAGCCCCCATGATAAAAAAACATCTAAATCAATTGTTTCTCGCTTCTTTATTCGATTTAACTGGTGGTTCTCAAGAAATACAAATGGTTATACCAATACATTAAAAAAGATTATCAACAGAAAAACTATTACCTATTCTATTTTATTTCTATTTATTGTGCTTTCCGGGTTCTTTGGCTTAACATTACCAAGCGGATTTATCCCGACAGAAGATCAGGGAACCATTTACGTTAACATTACTACACCGTCGGGTTCGACTTTAGAACGAACAGAATACGTAACACGCAGAATTGAAAAACTTGCCAAGTCGATAGATGGGGTTGAATCTGTCTCCACACTAGCAGGATTCAATATGCTTACAGATGGAACTGGTTCTTCTTATGGCATGTGTATGATTAATTTAAAACCCTGGGACGAAAGGAGTTTTAGTGTTGATGATATTATTGAGATTCTAAAAATAAAAAGCAAAAACATTCAGGATGCCAACATACAGTACTTTCCGCCCCCTGCTATCCCGGGCTATGGAAATTCAAGTGGATTTGAATTTAGAATACAAGACAGGAGTGGTTCAGATGATTTACAAAAATTAGAAGGAGTTGCATATGAATTTGCTGAACTATTAAACACCCAACCTGAATTACAAAACGTTTACTCAAGCTACAATGCAAGTTTCCCTCAGTATATTATTCATATTGACAATGATAAAGCTGCTCAAAAAGGCATTAACATAGAAAATGCCATGACTAATTTGCAATCCTTAATTGGTAGTTATTACGCAACAAACTTCATTCGCTTTGGACAATTATACAAAGTAATGGTGCAGGCGTTGCCGGAGTACAGAGCACAGCCGGAAGATATTTTGAAACTGTATGTAAAGAATGAATCAAATGAAATGATTTCCTACTCTTCTTTTGCAAGAATTGAACGCGTTTATGGGCCGGAGCAATTAACAAGGTACAACATGTATTTGTCTGCCATGATTAATGGTGAACCAAAAGAAGGACACAGCAGCGGTGAAGCAATTAAACTAATTAAAAAATTAGCCAAAGAACATTTGCCACGTGGTTACTCATTTGAATGGAGTGGCATGACATATGACGAGGTTCAATCAGGAAATCAAGCCATTTATGTATTTGGCATCTGTTTATTATTTGTTTACTTATTGCTTGCTGCACAATATGAAAGTTTTATACTTCCGTTTCCAATAATATTATCATTGCCAACAGGAATTTTTGGTTCGTACTTCCTTTTAACAATACTTCAATTAGAGAACAATATATATGCTCAAGTTGCATTAATTATGTTAATTGGACTACTTGGAAAGAATGCAATACTAATCGTTGAATTTGCCAATAAAAAGTTACTTGAAGGAATGTCGCCTTTTAATGCGGCTATTGAAGCTTCAACACAAAGATTAAGACCAATAATAATGACATCCTTTGCATTTATTGCTGGATTAATTCCTTTAATACTTTCTACCGGAGCCGGAGCAATTGGAAATAGAACAATAGGAAGTGCTGCTGCAGGAGGAATGCTATTTGGAACATTATTTGGAATTATTCTGGTACCTGGTCTGTTTTATATTTTTTCTAATCTAGAGCTAAGAATAAAGAAGAAATGGCGATAAAGAGAAACCAAATATCTATTCATTTAGTTACTATATTTAGAAATGTCATTTCTCTTTCTATACTGTTTTTTATTGGATGCAAAGGAATA
>JBFWYJ010000212.1:0-5908 GCA_050186555.1 Bacteroidia bacterium | reverse complement strand
TTGGCTTCTGCCTCAGCCTTTGCTTTCGCTTCAGCTTCTGCTTTGGCTTTCGCAGCTGCTTCCTCTTCAGCTTTCTTCTTGGCTTCTGCCTCAGCCTTTGCTTTCGCTTCGGCTTCTGCTTTGGCTTTCGCAGCTGCTTCCTCTCCAGCTTTCTTCTTGGCTTCTGCCTCAGCCTTTGCTTTCGCTTCGGCTTCTGCTTTGGCTTTCGCAGCTGCTTCCTCTTCAGCTTTTTTCTTAGCTTCTGCCTCAGCCTTTGCTTTCGCTTCGGCTTCTGCTTTGGCTTTCGCAGCTGCTTCTTCTTCAGCTTTCTTCTTGGCTTCTGCCTCAGCCTTTGCTTTCGCTTCGGCTTCTGCTTTGGCTTTTGCTGCCGCTTCCTCTTCAGCCTTTGCTTTCGCTTCAGCTTCTGCTTTGGCTTTTGCTGCCGCTTCTTCGTCTGCTTTCTTTTTGGCTTCTTCGGCAGCTTTCGCCTCAATACATTTATCTGTTAATTTTATGCGTTGTTTTGGATAATATTCCGGTGGTAATAGCGAAATGGCTTTCTCAAAATTAGCTTTGGCGGTCGGACAATCGTTTTTGGCTAATGCAGCATCGCCGTTTTTTACAGCTGTAATATATTGTTCTAATAAATCAATCTCACTGTTCCTAATAGCCGACAATGTTTGTAACGATTGATTGGTATAACTCTCATCATCCAAAAACTTCTTTTTCGATTCATTATACTTAATGAAAGTCATCGGTTGAGAAAGGGCACTATAATTGATGCTGTAAATAGGAGGCGCCATTATTACTCCCTCAATTCTGATTGAAGGTTTAAATTTACTGTTAGCCTTATCAGCAGGTACACCGGTAGTGTTAATGTGGAACCTCTTAGCATTACATTTAGGATATGATACTTCCATGATAAAGTCGCCATTCGCAGGCACATCCATTACGAAATCTCCATTGCCTTCACTTTGAATTTCTTTAATTACCGAATTACCCTTTAATAATTTGATTTTTGCGCCACCAATAGGCTCGTCCTTTGTAATAATTTCAGTAGTTAATTGTATTGTTCTTAATTCTACTGTGCTGCTAACTTTTAAACTCCATTCTTCCTGTGAATTTAATTTCAGAATGGATGTAAGTAAAAAGAAAATAAATAGATGCGTACTCCTCATAACATTCTAATGTATATAAAATTTTTAGAAAGTGAACTATCTAGTTGTTAATAAGTTGTAAAGGATTAGGGTAAGTTACGCATTAACTTGATTGCATGGAATTTATGGCAGAATACAACTGATCTAAATCTCTTTGAGAATTAAAACCATTTATACTAAACCTCAAATAATAGTCATTTCCATGTTTCATTACCGGGATTTCGATTTTGAAGTTATCAAACAGTTTTTTTTGGAGTAATTCAGGCTTCCCAAAAGTGATTTTTAGACTAAGTATTTGCCCAATAAAATCTTCATTTATTGGCGCTAAGCATTCTGTATTCATTAATTCTGCAAACCTTTGTGCATTCTCTCTAACTATTTTTTTGCAATTGCTTGTCACTTCAGTCCAATTATTTTTTGTCATGAATTCTATGCATTTCGGAATGGTTAAGAAAGCTGAAATATCCCTTGTACCTTGCATTTGGTGGTAATCAATTAATTTTGATTCAACAATTGCATCATTCCCGTATCCCCAGCTTATTATCAAGGGATCTAAATTATTCTGAAACTCTTTCTTTACATACAGAAAGGATGCTCCTTTAGGTGCCATCATCCATTTATGGCAAGCGCCTAGATAATAATCTGCTTCTATTTCAGAAATATCTAATTTAATTTGTGCAGGAGCATGTGCTCCATCCACTATAGTAATTAATCCCTTTTCTTTGGCAATTCTACAGATTTCTTCTACAGGAAAGCGCAAAGCGGTAGAGCTTGTAATGTGTGAAATAAAAATAGCCTTGGTGTTTTTGTTCATGCCTTTAAAGAAATCAGAAACAAAAGTTTCTTTATCCGTCAAAGGCAATGTAATAGGCTGTTTTACGTAATTAAATCCTTTTTTATTGGCATAATATTCCCAGGTTTTATCGCACGCACCATATTCCAGATTAGTACTTAGTAATTCATCTCCTTCTTTCAGGTTTAAATTTTTTGCTATTATATTTACCGCATAGGAAGGATTAGTAACATATACCAGATCATCACCTGAAACTCCTAAGTATTTACCTAAAATGTTTCTTGAATCTCTTAGTTTTTCCGGACCATCAAACACTATAAATTGAACAGGCTCTCTTTCAAGTTCTAGCTGTATTCTTTGGTATTCTTCAAATATTTCCTTTGGACAAGCGCCAAAGGAACCGAAATTTAAAAAAGTAATGGAAGGGTCTAGGAGAAACTGATTTTTATACGGATTAATATCATTCATAACTAAAATTAAAATTAAATTCTATATTTATTCTACAATTTTAATAACTCATTAGCATAGCATCATATGGATAAGCGAGAATTTATAAAAACTTCTGCCATTGGATTGGCTGGTCTGTTTTATTATCCAACATTTTCGAGAATCCAACCGGATTTATTTAAGGATTCTTTCGACGATGATAATGATGAGTGGATGAACATCAGGAAGGATTATGATTTACCGGAAGACTTTATCAATTTGGAAAATGGGTATTACTGTATTCAACCTAAGCCTATCTTGGATGCTTATGTAAAGCACATAAATGATGTAAATAAGCTAGGCGCTAAGTATATGCGCACAGTTCAGCATGAAAATAAAAAACGTGTAGCCGCAAAATTGGCAAAAATGGCCGGATGTGGAGAAGATGAGTTAGTAATAACTCGTAACACAACTGAGAGCTTGGATTTATTGATATCCGGTTATCCTTGGAAGGAAGGCGACGAAGCTATTATGGCTAATCAGGATTATGGTGCCATGTTAGATATGTTCAAGCAGGTAGAGAAGCGATATGGTGTGGTAAATAAATTTCTAGATGTTCCTTTGAATCCAAAAAATGACGAAGAAATAGTATCGCTTTACGAAAAAGCAATCACGCTTAAAACTAAATTAATCATGGTTTGTCACATGATTAATATAACAGGACAAATATTACCGATTAAAAAGATTTGTGAAATGGCACACAAGCATGGAGTGGAGGTTTTGGTGGATGGAGCGCATGCCTTTGCTCATATTGATTTTTCTATTAATGATTTAGGTTGTGATTATTATGGTTGTAGTTTGCACAAATGGTTAAGTGCACCACTCGGTGTAGGATTTATGTATGTCAACAAAAAACATATTTCTAAAATTTGGCCTTTGTTTGCTGAAGAAAATAAAAAGCAAGATGAAATTGCACGTTTGAATCACACAGGTACGATTCCTGTTCACACAGACTTAACTATCGAAAATGCGATTGATTACCTTTCTAAAATCGGAATAAAAAATAAAGAAGCAAGATTAAGGCACTTACAGAATTACTGGGTTGATAAGGTCAGAAATAACCCAAAAATTATGATTAATACACCTAATGATAAGCATCGTTCCTGTGCTATTGCAAATGTTGGAATAAAAGGCATTAAGCCTTCAGAATTGGCAGATAGATTATTAAATGAGTTCGGGGTTTATACTGTAGCAATTGATGGTAAAGGGGTTTACGGTTGCCGAATTACCCCAAATATTTATACTACAACTAAAGAATTAGATGTTTTTGTAAATGCCCTTACTAAAATAGCCTCTTAATTGGTTTTGGTAATTTTATTAGTTACCTGTTTATCACCTGCGATAATAGTATAGAAATATACACCTGAAGGCAAGTTTTTATGCTTCGATTCATCCCAAACGAAGGTGTGAATGTCAGCCTCTTTATTACCTTCATTATATTGGCATAGAGTTCTGCCCAAAATATCACTGAATCTTATTTTTACATCTGATGACTTATTAAGCGAATACTTAATTTCTACTTTGCCATTGAATGGATTTGGAAATGCTAAAGTTTTAAGTTTTAATTCTTTTAATTCATTCAAACCAACATCTTGATTTGCTAATAAAGTATCTGCCTTGACGATTGCATCAAGGTCAATTAATTCATCACCGGTTTGATACGGCAGGAACATTATGCCATCAAATAACATTTCATCATTTGTACCAGTGCCCGCAAAAACAGGTATTGGCGGATTATTTGGGTTGTTGGGATTATTAGTGGTATTATCATATGTATGCCATGCATTAAATCTGTAACCAGCGGGAATTTTTACTAAATTTTTGTACAAATAATAATCTTGCCATTCAAAATCCCAATGATTGATGCGAATCATTGGAATAGTATCAATACCGGGATTAGCAGCGTATAATTTCATTGTTTTCCCGAGTAAATGTGCATGTGGGAACACCCCAAATAAAGACACAGCTGCAGTTGTAGTACTTGAAGCATTTGGGTAATATGCTACAAATGTTTGAGTAGTGTTAGCAGGAATTATCATGTTCCAATTTTGAAGAGGAGTGGTAATGTATAATTCACGAATATTAGGCTCACCTTGCGGATAAAAGTACAATCTTATTTTTGTGCTGTCTACTTCCCCTGCACTCCCTTTCGGATAGTGCATTTGTAAGATAATTCTTGAGTTTGCTTTTAATCTAATGCCCGCTTTCAGAGGAGCTTTGCTTGGTAAAACCAAAGGAGATGATCCGGGTGCATAGGTACCAAGTTCAAAATCACCCGGGATGTTAAAACAACTTCCTGACAAATCACTGTTATAGCTGTTTGTAGTGTCAACTGTAATTACTGCGTGATGCACAATTTGCGGATTGCCTGGAACAATTTCATAAGCACGAACAATTCTATCAGTAGGTAAATTAGTAGGGATAGAAAAACAAATATAGTGATCTGCTGTAGTAGCGCTACTGGTATAAGTTGGAATTTGTACAGTCAAATCAGCATTTCCCTTTAGCTTATATACGGGAGGATAAATTGGCTGTGGAGGAGCCATTGTTGTGTCTCCTTTTGTAGCTCCTGAAGCTATCCAGTTAAGTATTTGGCTTTTTTCTGAATCGCTGATTAATCTTTCGTATCTGAATCGGGTATAAGTTGTGTCTACCTGCCACGGCGGCATTTTATTAGAGGTCAATGCATTTTGAATTAAAAATTTGTTGGTATTTACCTCCGTAAAATTCATAAAAGAATAATGATTGGCGTTTGCGTGGTGACAATTCGTGCATCGCGCATAAAAAATACCTGCTACGTCTTTATAAGTGGTTGTTTGGGAAAAACCAAGATTTAAAATGAAAGATAAAATTGCTGTAAAAGATAAATTTCTAACCATAATTCGAATGCTATAATTAACTAAGATACAAAAAATAAATAATAGTTTAATTTACTCACGCATTGGTGGTAAATGTTCTCCTTTTACGCAAGGATATTGATGCTCACAATAATTAGTAAAAGGATCATTTGTTATGAAAGTCAATTTGCCACCCTTTGCTTCTGCAGAAGCATGTGGCACGTTCCATTCTGCTTTTAAACATATTTCATCAAATTGTTCTGCAGGTAAGTCATTTGGTGTTTTTTTATTATATCGCCATTCTTCGTAGAAATAATATTTCCCGTCTTTTACTTTCAATTTGCCTCTGCCATTTTCATCTGTTTCAATTACACCGGTTTCTCCGTTATCGCTTTTATAATAAACTTTTTTATTAGCATAGGGCTTCAGGGTTTGAGCTTCCTTTTCCATTTCTTCAGTTGGTTTAGCACCCCCGCAATAAGGATTAAGTACAGAAAATTCTATCTCCGTTTTTTGTGTTTTACAAGAAAACAACAGAAGTATTGATAAAAAATGTAATATATTGAATTTCATTATTTTAATTGTATTTAATTAAAGTTTATAACGATTTAGTAATTGACAAATCAAGGTAAATTTATTAATATTATAAGATTAAA
>JBFWYJ010000211.1:0-5926 GCA_050186555.1 Bacteroidia bacterium | reverse complement strand
ACAAATGGTTTTGTTGAGAAAATTGATCTTTCAAGAGCAACAGTTGCATACAATAATCTGCTCTCTGAAAAGGAAAAAGTGGAGCGACTCATAGGTTTAACTGAAAGTGTTCTGAAATTTCAGATGGGGCTGGAAATTAAAACACAAATTATGCTTACTGATTCTCTCAGTTTAGGTGATGTTCCTACAATTGAAATTTCAGCTTCTAAAGAATTCAGTTACCCATCGAGGATTGAATATTCACTCTTGGAAACGCAAAAGAAATTAAATGAATTGGAAATTAAAAGGGGTAAATTCAAATATCTACCATCTATATTTTTGTATGGCAATTACAGCGCACAAGCACAAAGAAATGAATTTGATTTTTTTGACACTGAAAAGAAATGGTATCCCATTGGGATAATCGGAGGAACTATTAGTCTTCCCTTATTTGATGGCCTTCAGAATCACTATAGAATACAACAATCAAAGATCAACTTAATGAAAACTGTGAATACAATGAATAACTTTAAGAATGTTATTGATTTAGAAATTGAAACATCCAAAGCAAGTTATTTGAACGCGTTAACCACCCTTAATTCACAAAAAACGAATACCGAACTGGCAAAAGAAGTGTATGATGTTGCAAAGAAAAAATATGATCAGGGTACGGGCTCTAATATCGAAGTAATGAATGCCGAAACCGCCCTAAAGGAAGCTCAAACTAATTATTACAATGCAATGTATGATTATTTTACTTCTAAAGTGGATTATGAGAAAGCCACTGGACTAATTAAATAATATCTAAAAAAAATAACCAAAAATACTATGAAAACAATTATTTATGCAATGTTAATAGCAGGTTTAATGAGTTCTTGCGGATCGGATGACAAGAAAGCAAAACTTGAAAAACTAAAGCAGCAAAGTTCTGATTTAATGGAACAAATCAAAAATCTCGAAAAAGAGATTGCTCTTGAAGGCGATTCGATAACGACAAATCTGAAAGTAAAGGATGTATCAGTAAAGCAAATTGCTAATGAAAGCTTTAAACATTACATTGATGTCCAAGGTCGTGTTGACGGAGATGAAAATGTAACTGTGAGTGGTAAAATGGCCGGGACAGTAGACAGGATATTGGTTAATGAAGGAGATGAGGTTAAAGAAGGTCAAATTCTTGCTGAACTTGAAAACTCCGTTTTACAACAAGGGCTGGAAGAATTAAAAACATCACTAAGTTTCGCTACTGAAGTTTATGAAAAGCAGAAAAATTTATGGGATCAAAAGATCGGAACAGAAATGCAGTTCCTCTCTGCAAAAAATAATAAAGAAAGCTTAGAGAAGAAACTTTCTACTTTAAAGGAACAATTGGAACTATCCAAAATAAAATCACCCATTAACGGGGTAGTAGATGCAGTAGAAATAAAAATAGGTCAATCATTAATGCCAGGTATGCCGGCAATAAGGGTTGTTAATCTTAATAAGTTAAAAGCTAAAGCTGAAATTTCTGAAACTTATGCTTCAAAAGTCAGAAAGGGAAATGATGTGGTTGTTTTTTTACCTGATTTGAATAAAGAAGTAGCTACTAAAATATCTTATACATCTAAAGTTATAAATAGTACAACCCGTACTTTTAGTGCGGAGGCCGATTTGGATTCGCAAAATCAAGATTATAGGCCGAACATGATAGCCATTTTAAAAGTGGTGGATTACCAGAAGGACTCCGCCATTGTAATCCCATTAAACCTGATTCAACATTCTAGTGCTTCGGATTATGTTTATGTTGCGAGCAATAAAAACGGGAAAAATATTGCCAAAAGAAAGGATGTTATTCTTGGGCAGGTTTATAACGGCAAAGCAGAAATAATTAATGGATTGAACCCAAATGACAAACTAATAACGTCAGGTTATTTGGATTTAACTGAAGGCATGTTAATTAAATACTAAATATTTTAATTGTGGAAAAGAAATTTAAAGAATTCAAATTAACAAGTTGGTCTATTGATAATAAATCGGCCATCTACGTACTAACCATTTTTATTACGTTAGCAGGAATTTTATCCTATATCAGCATTCCAAAGGAAAAATTCCCGGATATTGTTATACCAACTATATATGTCAGCACTGTCTATCCAGGTAGCTCCCCTAAGGATATTGAAAATCTTGTCTGTAAACCAATTGAAAAACAGATTAAATCCATATCCGGCGTAAAGAAACTTACAAGTAATTCTATACAGGATTTTTCTAATATCATCGTTGAATTTAATACGGATGTAGATGTTGCAGTGGCTAAGCAAAAGGTTAAAGATGCGGTGGATAAAGCTAAAAAAGACTTACCAAAAGATCTTCCGGCTGATCCCAGTGTAATGGAAGTGGAATTTTCGGAGATGCCTATCATGTTTGTAAATATCTCAGGAGACTATGAATTAAGTCAACTAAAAAAATATGCGGATGATTTACAGGACAAGATCGAATCCCTCAAGGAGATCACCAGAGCGGATATGGTTGGAGCGCTGGAAAGAGAGATTCAAATCAATGTGGATATGTACAGAATGCACGCAGCCAAACTCACTATGTCAGACATTGAAAGGGGCATTGCTTCAGAGAATCTTATTATTTCAGGAGGTGCGGTTGATATGGATGAAATGGCAAGAACGATTAGTGTGTCGGGAGAGTTTGCAGATATTGAAAGTATAAAAAACATAGTTATCAATTCAATGGTAGGCGCGCCTGTTTATTTAAAGGATGTTGCAGATGTTAAAGATGGATTTTTAGAACAGGAAAGTTATGGGCATCTTGACAAAAAAAAGGTGATTACTTTAAATATTATTAAAAGGGGGGGAGAAAATCTAATTAATGCCTCAGATAAAATTAACGCCATTATTACGGAAATGAAGGAAACATCATTTCCAAAAGATCTTGTAATTAAAATAACAGGCGATCAATCTTCCCAAACCCGTACTACTTTACACGATTTAATCAATACAATTATAATTGGTTTTATTCTTGTTACAATTATTTTGATGTTCTTCATGGGTGCAACTAATGCAATTTTCGTTGGGTTATCCGTGCCTCTTTCCATGTTTATAGCATTTATGATTTTACCGGGTATAGGTTTTTCAATGAACATGATTGTACTCTTTGCTTTCCTTCTTGGATTAGGAATTGTAGTGGATGATGCTGTAGTTGTGATAGAAAACACCCACAGAATATTCGATAATGGCAAAAAGAATATCGTAACGGCTGCAAAACAAGCAGCAGGCGAAGTGTTTCTTCCTGTGTTATCCGGAACCATCACAACACTTGCACCGTTTATCCCACTTGCGTTTTGGGGAGGCACTATTGGTAAATTTATGCATTTTATGCCCGTAACAATGATTATTACATTGAGTGCATCGCTTGTCGTTGCTTACATAATCAATCCGATTTTCGCAGTTAATTTTATGAAGCCCCATGATAAGGATCATGTGACTAAGAAAAGCCGTAAGGGACTTATAATTACAGCAGTTGTAATGGTAATGATAGCAATACTCTTTTATATCTCAGGTTTTTTTGGAATGGGAAATTTTACCATTCTAATGCTTTTAATTTATACACTTTATAATTTGTTTATTGAGAAAATGATTATAAGGTTTCAGGAAAAAACCTGGCCTGCTGCTCAGAATTTATACGCTCGATTTTTGACTTGGGCACTTAACAGGCCATATAAAATTGTTGGATTGACAATAGCGTTGCTTATTGGTTCTGTAATGCTTACAGCATTAAGAAATCCTAAAGTAGTGTTTTTCCCTAAAGGAGATCCGAATTTTATTTATGTATATGCAACTTTGCCAGTTGGTACAAACGCATTAACAACGGATTCCATATCGAAAATTATCGAATCAAGGGTATATAAAGTTATTGGAGAAAAAAACCCAATAGTTGAATCCGTTATCACAAATGTTGCTATCGGAGCTTCCGAAAATAGAGATGACAGGGGAACGTATACCAACAAAGCAAAAATTGGAGTAGCTTTTGTTGAATTTGGATTAAGAAACGGGGTTTCCACCGCGAAATATCTGGATGAGATAAGACAGGCCGTAAAGGGGATTCCGGGAGCTGAGATATCCGTTGATCAGGAACAAAATGGACCACCAACAGCGAAACCAATTAATATTGAAATAAGCGGAGATAAATTTGAAGACCTTGTAGAAGCTTCCCTTTCCTTGAAAAAAATGCTTGATTCACTTCAAATAGCCGGGGTTGAAGAACTAAAATCTGACCTTCAGCTAAACAAGCCTGAAATAAAGATTAACATTGACAGAGAACGGGCTAATAGAGAGGGTATAACTACAGCCCAAATAGGAATGGAACTTCGCAATGCAGTTTATGGCAAGGAGGTTTCTCGATTTAAAGATGCAAACGATGATTACCCAATCATGCTTCGTTATAATAAGTCACAGAGAAACAATATCGAAGAATTGCAAAACCTTAAAATTACTTATCGCGATATGAATATGGGTGGAGCCATTCGTCAAGTACCTTTATCGGCTTTTGCAAAAGTAGATTACACAAGTACTTATGGCGGAATTAAAAGGAAAAATCAGAAAAGAGTAATTACACTTTCTTCAAATGTTCTTTCCGGATTCAACGCCAACAAAGTAAATGCTTCGCTGTTATCCGCAACGAAAAATTTTAAAGCTCTGCCGGGTGTTTCAGTTGAACTAACTGGTGAAAAGGAAGAACAAAAAGAGGCGGCTGCTTTTATGGGAAGAGCGTTAATGATCTCTGTATTTATTATTTTACTAATACTAATTATTCAGTTTAATTCCTTCAGCAAAACATTAATTATTCTTTCTGAAATCATATTAAGTGTAATTGGTGTACTACTTGGCCTGGCTATTTTTAATATGGATATTTCAGTAGTAATGACTGGTATCGGTATTGTGGCTTTGGCCGGAATAGTCGTCCGAAATGGAATACTATTAGTGGAATTTACAGACAATCTTGTTGAAAATGGAATGTCAGTAAGGGAAGCGGTTATTGAAGGGGGGCGAATTAGGATGACTCCGGTAATATTAACAGCAACAGCAACCATTTTAGGAATGATTCCTCTTGCTGTTGGTTTCAATATTGATTTTGTTACTATGTTTACTGAATTAAATCCTAAAATTTATTTCGGAGGTGATTCCGTTGCGTTTTGGGGGCCATTATCATGGACAATTATTTTTGGATTAAGTTTCGCAACCTTTATCACCTTAATATTAGTCCCGGTAATGTATTTAATAGCTTTTAATACAAAGGAAAAAACGAAAAGAGTAATTTCGGGCATTAGAAAAAAGAAGATAACGGTCGCTTCAAATTAAAATGGAGCGCATTCTTTGGATATGGTAGAGGCAATTATTGAAATGGAGAACCGATTAAATATCATTTTTCCCAATGATGACGAGATTAATACAATAGCTACTCCGGGACAAATGGTAAACTATATTTACAAAATAAAGAAACAAATAATGTAATGTGTAATGTTAGATGGATAAAATAAATATCTCTTAATCAGTTAAAGAAAAGAAGAAAATGGAACCGCCAAAATCAGCAGAAATTTTTAAAACATCAAACAGCGAATACTGGTTTGATGAAGGTGTTTTATTTGTTATTATGAAAAATGCCCCTCCACCTCCATTAGAAGAGCAGAAAAGACAAATAGAGGAGTTCAAGCAAAAACTTAATGGTAAAAAAATATGCTGCATTATGGACTTTACCAATGCCTCCTATTCTCCTTCTTCCTCAGAAAGCCGACAATATAATTCAATCGAAATGCCTAAAATATTTAATTCAATAGCTATGGTATCTAGTAATAGTTTCACCAGAATGCTTGCTCACTTGTTCCTTGGATTTAGTACTCCAACCGTTCCTTTTAAAGTATTTTCAAATGAAGAAGAAGCAAGGGAATGGATTAAGCAATATCTAT
>JBFWYJ010000210.1:0-5929 GCA_050186555.1 Bacteroidia bacterium | reverse complement strand
AACATAAAAAAGAATAATTGCTGCAATACCAAAAAGCAAAATGTTTTTGGCTAATGTTAAAAGCATCATCCATAATCCAAGTGTTAGCCATTTTTTGTAATCTTTTTTATAGTCATCTGAAATAGGGTTCTCACCAAAATTGTATTTACTGAAATAATAAAAGAAACAAGCTTGAATAAGCATGTAAAAGGATTCTGAGAATGTTTGCGATGAGTAATAAATAATATAGTGATTGATGCAAACAAAAATGAAAACAAAGTATTTAATCAATTCCGGTACTTTTTTGTCTAAGGCCTTATAAAATAAAATGGCAGCAAGTACAAAGAAAATAACTGAGAAAAATTTGAATACAATTAGATTGGTTCCAAAAATGAGTGTAAGCAATGCCAAAAACATGCTATACATCGGCGCGTTGGACGTGTAGAAGTAATTAGGAAATTCATGCACATAACGATAGGCCGCTTCAATATATAATGAGTCATCATGCGCTTCACTGATACGAGCATTGAAATTAATCAACGACATTACAACTCCAATGCCTAGAATAAATAGAAAGGCGGATTTTTGTGAAAGGAATTCGCCTAAACGGTCGTAAATACTTTTTGAATTTATTTTTTTCTTCACGGCTTTAGCCATAGTGCTTAAAAATTTTAGCTAAAATACAATTTTATTCTTCTTCTTCCTGTGGCGCAGAATTATCATTGTCCTCCATAAAATTTCTTACGAAGTTTTTTTTGGCGGCTTCACTGCCAATAGTAAACTGGAATGAAGGCCCTTTTTCTACCTTTTGTTTACGATTTTTGGATTTCATTTCTTTGATAATTGTATTAAATTCATTGTTGGAACTTATGGCTTTCATAGTTCCGTTAATAAACTCAAAGAAATACCAGGTGTTTACATCCGGTTCTATATAGATAGTGATTTTATCACGCTTATTTCTTGTTTTATCAATTTTTATTTTTCCTTTGAAATCTCTGTTAATGTCGTTTTTCAAAATATTTCCAACTCCAACATCCCCGATACTTATAAATGCTTTTCTCCTTTGGTCGTACTTCATTTTTACTTTATTAAAGAAGAATGTTTTGTTTAATTCAGATGGATACTTTCTAAAACTTCCATCTAAGTTTACTTCAGCAATTAAATTATCTGCTTTGTCTTTGCCTACAAATTCTGCCAAACCTTTAGTGTAAAGGTCTGCAGTAAAATCTGTTGGTTCAGCGCTATTTAAATAAATCTGTAAGTCTTTAGCCATCGATTTTAGTGCCTTATCTTCAAAGAAGAAATTAACAGTCATCATTAAATTCAGATCGGCTGAGTCATTTAAAAAATGTTTTGCGTTACCAACTGAGTTTAATTCTAACTGACCTAGATTAACTCCCAAATCGAATTTACCCTCACCATAGGATTGACATTTCTCAACGTTTAAACTTAGGTAATTACCGGGCAAAGCGTCTTCAACTAATTTTTCTTTGTTTGAAATTTGGTATTCTTTTAGTTCTGTATCATAGGTTAAAAACCCGCTTGCTTTTATTAATTGGTGGTCGCTTCTGGCGTTTTTTAAAGATAAAAATCCGGTATATATTCCCGTAGTGTCAAGCGAGTACATCATGGCGTTTACCACTGGCTTGCCATTCATGTCAACTGCATCTTCCGGAATAGGAATTAGGATATCTTTTGGGTTGATTTCACCATTGAACTTAAGATAGGATTTTTTTATGTGCTTACAACCATGAACAATTTGTGTTCCCCCATCGAAGAATAAATATTCATTATTTGCTTCTAATCTGACATTCCCTGCAAAGCTAAAATAATCGTTAAACTTAAATTTATCTTTTTCTGCGATACTTCCGGTTGCTACCGTATTTCTTCCTGTATCAGGTTCAATCTTATCAAATTTTATTTTAAAACTGTTTTCATTTTCATCAACATAGTTGTAATCTCCGTTTGCTAAATAACTATACCTTCCAAAAATATTTGCAGTTACATTTCTGATATTATGATACCTAGTAACAGTGTTCGCCATCATTTTGGCTTTCTTTAAAGTATCCATTACAGCTTTTTTGAAAATGGTCACGTCTCCATTATCTGGATAAATTCTGGCATCAGCAACATTTATGAATGGTACATTTTTACAATAAATGATGTATTTGCGCGTATTATATTTAGCTGCCGGAGCAAAGAATTTTAATGAATCCTGCTTCGGATGAATACTAATGAATGCCGGACCTTCTAAATCTAGGGCATTTTCGGCCGTAGATTCTTCTATTTTCTTTTTGTCGTCACCTAAATCTAATTCTTCTTTATCCATATACCACTTAAATCTGTCCATATAGGCAATGTATTGGTTTTTGTCAAATCGTACGTAAGAACCTGCTCCGTTAGTTACAAATTGTCCAAAGCGTTCATCAAAATCTATGGTTGCATTAACGTTAATTGTACTAAAAGTAAAACCATCATCATCGTGTGCCTTTAAATGAAAGTTAGCGGTATCTGCAAAGAATTTTCTTTTAATGAAAAGTATCTTAAGAGAACTTAAATCGGCTTTTTCAAAATCAACTTTTCCATTTCCTGTTAATTGCGTCTTTGTTAAGTCGTATCTGCCACTAAACTTAGCTCCTTCCTTATACATATCAAACGGCCTTTTTAAATCCCTTGCTTGAAGTAGATCTTGATATGGTTTGAAATGTATATAAACAGTGTCTCCGTGTGTTTTTGGAAACTGATTCGGATTATCTTGCTCTTGCACATCAAACGTTTGTGCAACTGCATTTGTTGAATCAGGGAAGAATATAAAATCATTTGATTTGGATAAAGACGGACCAAATTTTAAATCACCACTTCCTCTAAGTCCTTTGTCACTCAATCTTATTTCTGCATCGTAATTTGCTTTGCCTCCATATAAAGGCATTCCTCCTTCCGGCGTTTTTCTGATGAATCCTAATGAGTAATCTTTCTGTAATGTAAGTGTTTCTCGGAATGAAGGAAAGATATTTGCAGATGAGAATAGCCCATCAAATTTTATTCCCTCGTTTTGAAAGTTATCCAAGCTATCAAACTTGAAGGGGTCTAATTTGAAATAAAAGTTATCTCTGTTGTAAACACTTTTGTACGTTGAACGCTTGTCATAGAATGTATAACTTTCTTTAAAGCTTTCAAATTGAGGAAATGAAGGCGCCTTTTTCCATCCACTTTTATTTGTTGGCCCATCTATTCTCAGCTCACCATTTACATTTTCAATAACTGTCCTTACTCGTTTATAAAATTGGCTTCCATTAATATCTTTTTCATTTGCAATTACATAAATCCTAATGGAGTCAATGGTGTTCATTTGAATTTTAAATGGATCATATTTGAATAAGTAATTCTTGCCATGAAATTCAAACTTCCCGGAAGATATCACACCATCAAAAGTGAAATCTCTGTTTTTCTTTACAATTATCTCTCCGTTTTTGGGAAATACAAAAACTTTCTGGGTGTCACTCAGCAAGATTTGTTTAACTCCCATGATTTTTAAATCGTAACTATTATTTATTAGGTTCAATGATGCATTATCTTTCCCGGGGTTCACAGAGTGAAATGTGATAATATCATAATCCATTTTATGTCTATAATTTTCATAATAGTGAAATAAACGATGCTTCGGGCGAATTAAGTCTGTTTTAGGATTGTAACTAATAAGGCCTGTGATAGCGAATTTGTAAATTGTTGGTCGCAGATCGACAGCTAAGTATTTAATGTATTTAGCGAAATCTACTACAGTAAAGGTTGAATCTTCACCAACCATTCCGCTATATTCTATTAATTTCTTTACAAGGTTTTCTTTTTCATGTTTTTGTAAACTTTCATATCTCGAAGAGTTAAAGAAATTGGCGGATTCAAAAAACGCTTCACCTTGCATGTTATTAGGAAGAAAATTGAAATCAATTTTAGGGTCATCTATATTCCACACCAACTGTTCAAAGTGCATGTCTAACCTGTGGAATGAATTTGTGAATGGCATTTTTTGAAGTCCATCATCAGAGCGAAGCAAAGTTACTCTGCGTTTTTCTACCTGATAAATGAAGCTGATGTTACTGTGTACGATTGAGTCTTTTTGTAAATTAAATTTAATGTATGCAGGATTTGCTATTATTTTTTCCGGACTCATTCCAAATGAGCTGGAGCTAATTTCCATGAAACGTTTATTCTCATACTTAATAACTAATCTGGCAGGAGAAGCTGCACTACCTGAACCTACAAATTTGGCTCCTCTCATTGCAAAACCTCCTTCGTAGTCGATATCAGGATAAATGTCTTTTACAGTTAATCTACCACCATATGAATCAAACCTGGGATAGTTCTTTTCTCCGGGTTCCGTTCTTATTCTATCGGATAAGGTTCCTAATTGCGGCTTGTCGAAATATTGCTTTCCTGTAAA
This sequence comes from Bacteroidia bacterium, assembly GCA_050186555.1. GTDB lineage: Bacteria > Bacteroidota > Bacteroidia > B-17B0 > Aurantibacillaceae > Aurantibacillus. The sequence goes on along the minus strand of JBFWYJ010000210.1, from coordinate 1,512 downwards.
CAAAGCAGAATCACTCGTATAAGCACCTGTTTTGCAATCGATTTTGTAATTTTTCAGTTTGGCATACACCTCTTTAGATAATCCGGTTCTTTCCCAGCTAACAATTCCGCCTTTTCCGATAAAGATACCTGTAGTTGGGTAGTAAATTCCTTTTGTTTTTTCAATGGAGATACTGTCTGCTCTTGGATTCATTCCTACGATTGTAGAATTTTCAAACACAATTTTTGGATCATTATCGTATTCGAAAGTGTAATTCTGATCACCGAGAAAGTAAACATAGGAGGGTGATTTGTATAGAATATTTTCCTTGAAAGCGTTTTCTCCTAATTCCAAAAAACTTTGAACCGCTTTATTTCCTTTATTTTTTAGAACCAATTCAAGACAAGTTTGAAATTTTTCAAATTTTTCACTCGTCTGCCCACTTTCTAAATAATTATAAACAATATCGAAATAATCCAAAAAAAACGGATTTGGTTTGAGTTTCTTATTAACCATTAGGTTGGAAGTTTTGATGATTATTTCTTTAAAATAACCCGCCAAATAATTGTTTTCCCAATTCTTAATAAAATCCCTCAGATAATTCTCTGCTTCAATTCTGCTACCGGTGTTATCAATAAAATAGATATTCAAATCGGAAATGAATTGCGTGGTATCATTAGACAATTGATCTTTTTGTTGACCAAGTGATTTATATTGAAATAAAAGTAAAAAAAGGAAAAGTGCGAAAAGTTTTTTCATGATAGACTTAGTTAAGTTCGTATTCTAAGTTTTGTTTATTAAGTGCGTTTATTAATTCATCATCTATTTTAACCCGACTTGATTTAGAATAAAGTTTAACGTTCATGTTTTCATTTTTGTCTTCAACAATAAATTCAACCAAACATTTTCCATCGTGTCCGTTAAAAAGATTTTCTAGTTCTTCTATTAATTGATTCGTAAGGTCATTAATTTCCAGTTTTATTTTTAAGTTTTTGAAAGCATTTTCTTTCACGTTTTCAAGCAAGTCAATTTTCATGACTTTCAATTCATAAATACCGGCCTGATTATATCGTTCTTGAACTCTGGCCTTTATATAAACAAAAATATTTTGTAACATGAAGTTGGAAAACTTCACATAATCATCTCTAAACAACATGATATCATATGTTCCGTGATAATCCTCAATGGTTAATTTGCCAAACGGGCTCCCATTTTTAGTTTTACGGTGTTCGAAATTTGTCACAATGCCGCCAAATGTTACGTCTTTATTTTTGAAATTTTCGAGATTTGCCTTTAATTCAGAGCAGTTTGCATTACATTGATGGGTTAATACAAGTTTATATGGATCTAAAGGGTGTCCTGAGATAAAAAATCCGACAACTTCTTTTTCCTTACTTAATTTGGTCATTATATCCCATGGCTCCGTTTGGGGGAGTTCAGGTTCTCTTATTTCAAGCTCTTCCGATTCTTCAAATAATGACGCTTGATTTCTCTCATCATTGCCTTTTTTCTGATTGCAATACTTAATCATTA
>JBFWYJ010000209.1:0-5981 GCA_050186555.1 Bacteroidia bacterium | reverse complement strand
TTAGGCTATGACCATGTCCTATTAGTTACGGGCGAGGCCAACAAAACTGTAGGTGTAGATTATATTAAAAACGCTATCAAGCTAATCAAACCTTTTTTTTCCAACATTGCCATTGAGGTTCAGCCTTTAGAACAAAATGAATATAAAGAATTAATTGATGTTGGATTAAACACGGTGTTAGTATATCAGGAAACTTATAACGAAACAAATTACAAACTCCATCATCCCAAAGGCAAGAAATCCAACTTTAATTATAGAATTGAAACCCATGACCGACTTGGAAAAGCAGGCATACACAAAATGGGGCTTGGCGTTCTAATTGGGCTGGAAGATTGGCGTACCGACAGCTTCTTTTGTGCAGCTCATTTAGAATATTTAGAAAAACAATACTGGCAAAGTAAATTCTCCATTTCCTTTCCTCGACTTAGACCATGCGCCGGAGGGGTTGAGTTAAAATCAATCATGACAGATAAGCAATTAGTCCAATTAATTTGTGCTTATAGATTATTAAATGAAGAAGTAGAGTTATCAATTTCAACTCGTGAATCTGAAGTTTTTAGAGATAACATAATAAAACTTGGCATTACCTCCATGAGTGCAGAATCAAAAACCAGCCCGGGTGGATATGCTAATCCAAATGAAAATCTAGAACAATTTGAAATTAACGACGAAAGAAGTACGAAAAACATTATTGATGTCATAAAATCTTCAGGTTATGAAGCGGTATTTAAGGATTGGGATTTAAGCCTGCAACAACATGCTTAACAAAAAAGAAAATATCAGATATAGCAGACATGTTAGCCTTGATAATGTTGGCATTGAAGGTCAATTAAAATTAAAACGCGCTAAAGTTTTGGTTGTTGGTGCAGGCGGATTAGGTTGTCCTGTATTGCAGTATTTAGCAGCAGCCGGTGTAGGGAATATTGGTATAGTGGATGGTGACAAAATTGATATAAGCAATTTGCAAAGACAAGTTCTTTACGGAATTGATGATGTAGGCAAATACAAATCTGATGTTGCCAAAGAAAAATTATTATCCCTGAATAACGAAATTCAAATTAATTCAATTAATATATTTCTTAGCAGGGATAATATTTTATCAATTATTGATGGTTATGACATTGTTATTGATGGTTCCGATAATTTTGAAACAAGGTATTTAGTAAATGATGCATGCATAATAAAAAATAAAATTTTGGTTTATGGGTCGATATTCAAATTTGAGGGACAAATTTCTGTATTTAATTATCAATCCGGGCCATCTTTAAGATGTCTCTACCCTGAAGCCCCTGATCCGAATAGTGTTCCAAACTGTTCAGAAGTTGGCGTAATTGGTGTATTACCGGGAATAATTGGAACTATCATGGCAAGCGAAGCCATAAAAATTATTTTAGACATTGGGAAAGTATTGAGTGGAAAACTATTATTAATGGACGTTCTTAATAACCATTCAATCAAATTGGAAATAATTCGTAATAACAAAAACTTTGAAAGAGCAGAATTAGAAGAATCTTATACATTCAATTGCGAAAACGTTTCACCATCAGAATCAATCAGTCCAATTGAACTTAATGAATGGATAAATTCGGGGAAAGAGTTTATGCTTCTTGATGTCAGAGAATCTTATGAACGAGAGATTTGTTTAATTGAAAGTTCTATCTCTATTCCCCTTTCCAAAATTCAAGAATCTATTTCTAAAATACCAAAAGACAAGACTATTGTTGTTTATTGTCATCATGGTAAGAGAAGTCAAGCTGCTATAAATCAATTAAAAAAAGAGAACTTTAAGAATTTAATTAATCTGGAAGGAGGAATTCACGCCTGGGCAATGGAGATTGATTCAACTATAAGCACGTATTAAGTTATTCTTTAATATAAACGGTTTTCCGATTGACAAACTCCATGATTCCATCTTTTCCCAACTCCCTTCCATAACCGGAATTTTTTGTCCCGCCAAAAGGTAATCTTGGATCAGACTTCACAAAATCATTTATAAAAAAAGCGCCATCACTAAATTTAACAAATAAGCTTTCTGCCTTTGTGATATCAGAAGTACATATTGTGACACCCAGGCCGTATTTCGACATTTCAGATAGCTGTATGGCTTCTTCAATATTTTTGAATTTAATAAAGCTAACGAGCGGACCAAATGTTTCTTCATCAAACGCAGGCATGCCGGGCTGCACATTTTCTAATACAGTTGGCTCAACAAAACAGTTGTTTTGTTTTCCACCTAACTTTAAAACTGCTCCAAGCCTAACAGATTCATCTATTTGTCTTTTCAAATTATCAGCCAAATCTATTCTAGCTAAAGGACCAACCTGAACAGTTTCATCCGAGGGGTTTCCTGACTTTAACTTTTTAATCTCAGCAATAAATTTTGTTGTGAATGCATCATAAATAGATTCGTCAATTAAGAATCTTTTGGCAGCAATACAACTTTGTCCGGCATTTAACATTCGAGCGGTTATAGCTAAATGAACTGTTCTATCAATATCAGCATCTTGCAAAACAATAAAGGCATTATTGCCCCCAAGTTCTAAAACAGTTTTCTTTAAATACTTCCCGCATAATGCTGCTACAGCAGAACCTGCTCTCTCGCTCCCCGTTAAGGAAACGGCTTTAATATATGGATGCGAAATAATCTGTTCTGATTTTTCTACAGAAATATAAACTGATTGAAAAACACCTTCATAAATACCGGCTTTGATAAAAATTTCTTCAATCGCTTTTGCACACCCAAAAACATTTGGCGCATGTTTTAAAATTACTGTGTTGCCAACAGTTAAAGCCGGGATAACAAAACGGAAAACTTGCCAAAATGGAAAATTCCATGGCATAATTCCTAATATTACACCAAGCGGATCATTCTTAACGTAACTTTTCAAAGCATCTGTCTCAATTATTTCATCTCGGAGAAAATCTTCTGCATTCTCAGCATAATAGTTGCAAAGCCAGGCGCATTTATTAATTTCAGCCATTGATTCCTTTATTGGTTTTCCCATTTCATTTGTAATCAATAATGCCAATTCATTAATCTCCCGCTTAAGTAATTCGCCAACTTTCAGCACATAACTTATTCTTGCTTTTAAATCTTCGCTTCTCCATTGATTAAATGCAACATGCGCATTCTCTATTTTATTTTGCAATACGGCGTCAGAATCCTCCTGAAACTTAGCAAGTAATCCACCGGTAAAAGGATTAATACTTTCAAATTTCATGGCTAATCATTTATTAGGTCGGCTTTAAAACCAACACTTTTAACAGCATTCACAACTGGGACTTCAGGGTTTTGCTCCGCTTGAACAGTAAGAATTTTATCAGGGTTATTTAAATCAACTTCCCATGAAGTAACTTCAGATACTTGATCAAGAAAAGGTTTGACTTTACCTAAGCAATTACCGCAATTGATGTTTGTCTTGAATTTATAAGTCTTCATAATCGTACAAATTTTAATCTTAAACTGTTTAATACTACAGAAACCGAACTAAAAGCCATCGCTGCTCCTGCAATCATTGGATCTAATAAAAATCCATTTACCGGATACAAAACTCCTGCAGCAATTGGAATACCAATAATATTATAAATAAATGCCCAGAACAAATTCTGCCTTATTCCGTTAACTGTAAGTCGTGATAAATGTATAGCTTTTGGTATACAAGAAAGATCTGAAGTAATTAAAGCCATTTTTGCCACATCTAATGCAATATCAGAACCATGCCCCATTGCAATACTGAGATCAGATTGAGCCAGTGCCTGAGAATCATTAATTCCATCTCCAACCATTGCCACAACATGTCCTTTAGATTGTAAGTGTTTTAACTTTTCAGCTTTATCACCGGGTAACATTTCTGCATAATAAGTATTTATACCCACATCATTTGAAACAGATTTGGCTGTATTTAGATTGTCGCCGGTCATCATTATTACTTCTATGCCTTCATTCTTGAGTTTAGTTATGGCTTGCTTTGAAGATTTCTTAATAGTATCCCTTATTGCAATTAAAGCAATTACATCTTTCTTATTGGCAAAATAAACAACTGTGGCTGCAGACAACTGCCAATCAGAAGCGGTTTTACGTATCTCATCATTAATCTCAACATCATGTTCGTTGAGCAATTTTTGGTTACCTATCAAATATAATTGATCATCATTCGTTATAGCTTTCGCACCTTTGCCTGTTACGCTTTCGAAATTTTTAAAAGATATCTTGTTTACTTTATGACTTTCAACTAAATATTTGGTAACTGCAACTGCCAGAGGATGCTCAGATTCTGATTCGATTGAATAGAGGATATTAGTTAATTCTTCCTGTTTATTAATCAGCCATTTGATTTCTGTTACTTTTGGTTTACCCTCTGTTATTGTGCCTGTTTTATCAAGAATAACAGTATCAACCTTTAACCCTATTTCCAGACTTTCTGCATCTTTGACAAGGATACTATTTTCCGCACCTTTGCCGATGCCAACCATAATAGCTGTTGGTGTTGCCAAACCAAGTGCGCATGGGCAAGCAATAACCAAAACCGTAATCGCAGAAAGTAAAGCATGCGAAAAGTGATTAAAGCCTCCAATACTCAACCAAACAATAAATGTAATCAAAGAAATTCCCATCACAACAGGAACAAATATGCCGGCAATCTTATCAACCAATTTCTGGACAGGCGCTTTACTTCCTTGCGCTTTTTGCACCATATCAATGATATGAGCCAGTACCGTTTCTTTAGAAACCTTCTCCACTATAAATCTAAAGCTGCCTTTTTGATTGATAGTTCCGGCAAAAACTTTACTATCCTTCATCTTTATAACCGGAATTGGCTCACCGGATATCATGCTTTCATTGACATAAGAGCTTCCGTCTATCACTTTTCCGTCCAATGGTATCTTCTCTCCCGGTTTAATTTGAATAATATCACCTTTTACTACTTCCTCAATTTTTCTTTCTACTTCCTTATCACCAATTAATAATTTAACCGTTTTAGGTTGCAAACCCATTAATTTTTTTATCGCCTGAGTGGTCCCGGACTTTGCTTTCTCTTCCAGGTATTTCCCAAATGAAATAAATGTAATAATAACGGTCGCTGCTTCATAATATACATGTGGTTCAATACCAATAGTCAACCAATAATTCGGAAAAAATGTATTGAACAAACTAAATAAAAATGCAACAGAAGTACTCAAAGCAACAAGCGTATCCATATTAGCCTTCCTGTGCCTTGCTTGTTTGAATGCATTAATGTAAAATGAATTCCCAAAATAGAATAATACAGGCAAACTTAAAATTAATGAAATCCATTTACCCGGCTCCCAATGCATATAAAACATGCCTATGATGAATATCGGGGTGGTAAATAATGCTGATCCGATAAGACGTTGCTTTATTCTTAGTAGTTTTTCGTCTTCAATTTTTTCATTATCAATTGTATCTTCAATAATTAAATCATATCCAACAGCAACAAGCGCTTCCTTTAATTGCTCCCTTGTTACTCTTGAATCATATTCTATATATACAGTGTTATTTGCAAGATTTACATTCGCATTTGAGACACCTTCTAAATGAGATAATATTGATTCAACACTCCCAGCACAAGAAGCGCAAGTCATTCCGATTACAGGAAAAGTATTTTTGATTATGGACAAATTAAATTTAAAGTTACGAAATATCAGCTTTTCTACTCAGAAAACTGAGAAAGCATCTGACCAATCTTTTGATCTATGATAAACGTGAAATCATTTTTATCAATGCATTTTAAGCTAATCCATCTGAAAGATTGAGCACCATCTTTTTTCTCATAGTCATGAGGTTTATGAGTAACCTTAATCTTTTCAACCTCATCGGTACCCACTAAGTTATTAATACTCATTATTTGTTGTTTATTATTAAATGCCGACTCAACAAAAAAATCAGTAGTATAAAAATGAGCAATAACTTCAATATCAATGTCTACCTCCTCCGCAAATTCTCTTTTTACACATTCCAA
>JBFWYJ010000208.1:0-6005 GCA_050186555.1 Bacteroidia bacterium | reverse complement strand
TTGAATTAGGAAATACAACCGCAAGCTTTTCCATAGTTGGCTTGCGTTCATGTACGAAGGCACGAACCACAGCCAAGGCAAGACGACCTTTGTTAAGCCCTGAGATGTTGCGAAACTTGTATTTAGTCGTGTCTCGGTTACTAACCTTGGCAGCCAACTTCTGTAGTATCGGAAGCTTGAAGTATTTGTTGTTATCATGTTTTTCCATTTCCACAAGTGCTTCAGTAGTAAGTTTACTAAGGCTTTTGTGTACCTGGATTATTGCAACATTACCAACCTTGTAGGCGATTTCTTGCGGCGTTAGGCGGTCGTTTTCTTTCAACACCGTCAATACCTTTTCATTGAGTTCATTCTGTGTCATAGTAAATAGGTTTATTCCTCGAGTGTAGCAGATTCCGGGTTACCGTGGAAATTTTTTAGCAGAAAATTTAAGGAAATTACCACCGGTTAAAAAAGACACCAGAGGTTCATGTTTTTTCCAATACGTGTAAATGTTTCAATAATGTTTCAGAGTAATATTTTTTTTATTTCAAAACATTGAAATTCAAATCCATAAGATGAAGGCTTCATTTCCCGTCCGGACCGCAAAAGCCACTCATTTTTGAGTGGCTTTTTGTATTAAGTACTTTAATGATTTTAATCACTACGTCGTGTAACAAATGTTGCAGTATTTACTTTATAAGCGTTTGTAAATTGCCGACATGAAGTTTATTAAATTATTAGCGTTTGTTTTTCTTACATTGTTCGGATACACGCAACAAATATCTTTCGCATACGGCGTCAGTTTAAAGCCAATTACAATAACTAATTTGCCTGGTGTTCATTCGTTTGCTTTTGCACAATCAAATGACAAGTGGTTGATTGTGGGAGGAAGATTGGATGGTTTGCATGCGCGACAGCCTTTTAATGCATTTCCGGCATCAAGTAATAATAACAACTTGTATGTTGTAGACGTTGCATTAGGTCAGTTTTGGTCAGCACCACTTACATCATTATCTGTAAGCATTCAGGAGCAATTGCAATCAACGAACATGAATTTTTACCAGGATAATGATACTTTGTATATCATAGGTGGTTATGGGTATAGCAATACATCTCTCGACCATATTACTTATCCAAATCTTACTTCAATACATGTAAGCGGATTGATAAGTGCAATAATATCAAATTCTTCTATTACACCCTTTATAAAACAAATTACACATCAAAATTTTGCGGTAAACGGAGGACAATTAGGCAAGATAGGCGATACCTTTTACTTGGTAGGAGGCCATCGTTTTGATGGTCGTTATAATCCAATGGGAAATCCAACCTATACGCAAACTTACGTAAGCGGTATAAAAACATTTAAGTTAAACAACAGTGGCTCTTTACCTAGTTTTTCAAATTATAATTTAATTAGTGATCAGGTTCATTTACATCGAAGAGATTATAATCTTCTGCCATTTGTGTATCAAAATGGGGAATTGGGTTATTTGATTTCTTCAGGTGTTTTTCAGAACAGTGTTAATCTTCCTTTCTTATACCCGGTTGAAATAAAGAGTAGTGGTTACACCCCCATCACTTCTTTTAATCAGTATTTGAGTAATTATCATTCGGCTAAAGTTTCTTTATTTGATAGCGTTGCTAATACAATGCATTCTGTTTTTTTTGGAGGCATGAGCCAGTATAAGTATGTGAATAGTGCGATGGTTCAAGATAACAATGTCCCTTTTGTTAAAACAATAAGCCGAATTTCAAAAGATGGAAACGGGAATTGGCAGGAGAATGTATTTGCAAATGAAATGCCCAGTTTGATTGGAGCCAGCGCAGAATTCGTTCCAAACCATCATTTAGCACATTATAAAAATGAAGTACTAAAGATGAATTCCTTTACTACCGATTCAATTAAGATTGGCCATATACTAGGTGGAATATTTTCGCCTCAAGAAAATCCTTTCACTAATAATCAAACTTCTGTCACTAATGCCCATCCTACTATATATGAAGTTTGGTTAAAAAAAGAATCAGGAGCAACAAGTATTAAGCCTGTAAATGGTGAAAATCCTTTAAATGCAAAGATTTATCCAAATCCGGTTAAATCGAAGATTGAGGCAATAGTTAATTTACCAGAAGATGGAACAGTCTATGTTATGGTAACAGATAACCTTGGTAAATTAGTTCACGAAGACAGATATGACGATTTGGGTAAAGGTCAAAATCAACTTATTATTGACCGAGATAAACAATTATCAAATGGTGTGTATTACGTAAACTTTAATTTTAAAGGGTTGTATTATTATACAGAGAAAATAATATTGTCCAGATAAACAGTAAAATTGCCCCCTCTATTAGTTGCCAGATTAATTTTTATATTTCTTTTTTTTGTGTACTTTCATTTGTTGATTAGCAAATGTACGCAACACTATTAAACGAGCATTTACCATTAGTTTATGATGTTTCTGTAATTACCAATTCACTAACTAATGAAAATAAGGTAGATATAAAATTCCTGGATGAGAATGGTAAATCCTTTTATAAGGCAACCTATCACCAAGTTTATCCTGAAACACTTTATAATTTAATAAAAAATGGAGAAACTATTGAGTTTGAAAACTCGTACATCAAAGGATTTTCACTAACGGAATACCGGAAAATATTGATCATGTCTACAGAGTCAATGGTACAAATTGGGTCTGTTATATTTAAAAAATGTTTTTTTGATTGCGAGGAAGATATTGATTTTACTTATTCCTTATTTCAGGGTGATGTTGTGTTTGATTCAGTAATTTTTGCGAATGGCGAGGTTGAGTTTTATGCGAGTAATTTTGGTAACTCAAACGTAAAATACACGAATTGCCGCTTTGGAAAGGGGCCGGTTAATTTCAAATCAACAAGATTTGGGGAGGGGAATATTAGTTTCCAAGGATCTAATTTTGGGAATGGGGATTTGATTTTTGCTGACACAGATTTTGGTAATGGTAACGTTAGTTTTAAGAGTATTACATTAATCAAGGGGAATGTAGATTTTAAGTTTGCCAAATTTTCAGAAGGTGGAATTACTTTTGAAAGAGCTGAATTTGGTGAAGGAAAGAAGGATTTTAAGAATGTTGAGTTTGGGGGAGGAAGACTAGACTTCAGACGTGTAAATTTTAATAATGGTGACGTGTTGTTCGAAGGTGTTGAATTTGGAACAGGGAAAGTTAATTTCAGAGGCTCGAGTTTTGGTGAAGGAAGCATTTCATTTGTATTGGCTGACTTTTCTCATGGAGAAGCAAATTTTGATAATGTTGAGTTTGGAGAAGGAATACTTAGCTTCAATCAAGCCAACGCAGACAGAATTTCTTTCAAGGAATGTCAGTTTAATTCTCATGTTGATTTACGCTTCTCGAAATGCAATCATATTGATTTAAGCAATACAGTGGTAAGAGATATTATTGATGTACAGCCGATAGATGAGCATGTTGTGATAAAGGAAATGAACATAACTAATATGCGCATCCTTGGAAGAATGTTTATTAATTGGCGGGAAAATAATGTTCATAGTTTGATTTATTCTCAACAGGATACTAGTTTCTTCCAAAAGGCAGAACAGTTTAGAATATTAAAAGAGAATTTTAGAACAAATGGTCAGTATGAAGATGAGGATTTGTCGTATATAGAGTTTAAGAGATGTGAAGCAAGGTCAGAACTAGAGGATGAGATAAAAAGTAATTCTTTCGTCAAATACATTGCGTATCCGAAGTATTACTTCCAGAAATATGTTTTTGATTCTGTTGGAAGATTTGGAACAGCACCATCACGCGTTATAATGAATGCATTGATTACAGTTTTTATTTTTGGATTCATCTATTATATCGCAACAAATTTTTTCCCACATATTGGCGCTGTAGAAAGTTCTTTGCCGGACAATATTAAACATGTGAACGAATTCCTTACTTGTATGTATTATAGCGCGATTACTTTTTTCACCATTGGCTATGGAGATTATTTTCCATACGGCTTATTAAAAGTATTTAGCGTATTGGAAGGTTTCACAGGCGTGTTTTTAATGAGTTACTTTACAGTTGCCTTTGTAAGAAAAATTCTAAGATAATCTAAGATTTAATTGAATCACTAAACGGGATTCGTTGCTGTATAGAGCGTGCTAATGTTACTTCATCAGTATATTCTAGTTCCTCTCCAACAGCAATGCCTCTTGCAATTGCGCTAATTTCTAAAGAATAAGGCGCAAGTTTTTTAAATAAGAAAAAGGACGTAGTTTCTCCTTCCATAGTTGCGTTAATTGCAAAAATTACTTCTTTAACCGTTCCTTTAGAAACTTTTTCAAGTAATGTGTCAATATTTAAATCTGAAGGTCCGATGCCATCCATTGGAGAAATTAATCCACCAAGTATGTGGTAACTACCTTTGTATAAACCTGTTCGTTCAATGGCAATAACGTCCCTAAAATCTTGAACAATACACATTGTAGACTGATCTCTCGCCTGGTTACTACATATGTGACAGACTTCAGTTTCACTGATGTTGTGACAATTTTTACAAAAAGTTAGGTCGTCTTTTAATTCTTGCAAAGCTTCAATAAACACATTGACATCTTCATCGTTTTGTTTAATTAAATGCAATACATGACGAAGTGCTGTTTTTTTTCCGACACCCGGTAGCGTTGCAAATGCGTTTACGGCTTTTTCTAGTATTTTAGAGCTAAATTCCAAGTCACATAAAACTATAATTTAAAGCGATTCGAAATAAGTGATTTTATCAAGATTTTTAAAATAGTAATTGTTCAGAAATCCTCTCATTTTAACATTTTAGCATGGTTTTTAAATCCAATATTTAGCTATGCTATCTCCTGTAATCACAATTGCTTTCATAATAGGGTATTTTTTAATTCTTTTACTGTTGGGATTTATTACTTCCAGAAAAGCAGATGACCAATCTTATTTTTTGGGTAATAAATCTTCACCGTGGATTTTGGTTGCTCTCGGAATGATAGGAGATTCACTAAGCGGTGTGACATATATATCGGTTCCCGGTAAAGTTGGAGTAGCGCAGTTTTCATATTTACAGATTGTACTCGGATACTTTGCAGGTTATTTTATAATATCCAGAATTCTCTTGCCGCTATATTATAGAATGAACCTGACCTCAATATATGAGTATTTACTATCCAGGTTTGGTATAGTTACACAAAGAGTAGGGAGTTTGTTTTTTATTATTTCTCGACTATTAGGTGCAGCAGGCAGATTGTATTTGGCGGCAAACGTCATACAATTCTTCGTATTTGACCGGATTTTTGAAACCAAAATCCCGTTTGCCTTAAGTGTTTCAGTTATATTATTTTTGATGCTTGTATACACATATAAAGGCGGTATAAAGACTTTAGTATACACAGATACAATACAAAGTTTATTCTTAGTAGCTGGCGTTGTATTGTCGATATTTGCTATTACAGGCCAGTTGGATATTTCACTTTTTGACGCAGCAAAAGTTGTTACAGAGTCAGAAAACTCTAATTTTTTGTTTTTCGATTTTTTAGCGCCTAATTTCTTTTTTAAGGATGTTATAGGAGGCTTATTTACAGCAGTAGCCATGACAGGATTAGATCAAAACATGATGCAGAAAAATCTAAGTTGTAAATCACTGTCAGAAGCACAAAAAAATATTACTTGGTTTAGCATTATAATGATTGTTGTAAATGTATTTTTTTTATCACTGGGCGTGTTGTTGTTTCATTATTGCGCCGTGAAAAACATTCAGTTACCTACAGATACCGAAACAGGAAAAGTGTTAACAGATCAGGTGTTTCCTACTCTCGCTTTGAACCATCTAGGTGTGTTTAGTGGTTTGGTTTTTATTATGGGATTAACTGCAGCAACTTTTAGCAGTGCAGACAGTGTTTTGACCACACTTACAACATCTGCATATATTTATGTCATGGAGATTAATAAAAATTAAAAATTAAGTAATTTGAGTAAGAAGAAATACAGAAATATGATTCATATTTAGTTTACGATTCTGCTTTG
>JBFWYJ010000207.1:2613-6045 GCA_050186555.1 Bacteroidia bacterium | reverse complement strand
GGGATGAATTTTTTTAACGCGCGTTCAACACCGGTTTTCCAGGTATTAATAGTGTAGTTATATAGATGCAGGTTTTCAATCAGTCCGACTACATGAGGCAATGGCATTCCATGCCGTAATACTCCGGAAATCAATTTTGCATAATTCCAGTATTCTTTATTGAATGATCTTGAAAGGCCTTCAATTGTTACCCGATAACCTTCTTTATCCATAAACTGAAAGTCATAACGTTTTCTGTTGTCCTCCCCCTTATTTTTAATTACCCATCCTTTTTCAACCCATTGAGGAATACTGAACGACTCTTCAGCCCGCCCCGTAAAAACTTCGTAGGGCCTGCCGTTAATCACTCCCACAACTGCAATCCATTTTTCGTCATGATTCATGAAACGTACAACTTCTGCTTCTAAAATTTTTGGTCGTTTGGGAGGTTGTGTCTCTTTGATATCGTTTGATTCTGATTTTTTTTCGGTAGCAACCAACACTCCGGTTCTTGAACCATCTCGATAAACAGTAATTCCCTTTAGTCCATTTTTCCATGCTTCGAGATAAATTTGCCCTACATTATCAATAGAAACATCATTGGCCAGATTAATAGTTGAACTTATAGAATGCGTTGTGTATTTTTGAACCACAGATTGTAATTCAATACGCTTTCCCCAGTCAATCTCAGGCGCTGTTGATCCATGATAAGGACTTTTTGAAATGTCAGTTTCGCCGGTTGTTTCCATCCACAACTTTAATTTATGATGATATACAATAAATTCCTGCCATGAATCTCCCATCGGATCCACAAAATCGATACGTGCATTTTTGTCTTGCGGGTTTACTTTTCTCCTTCGTTTGTAGGAGAGCATAAATACAGGCTCCAGTCCTGAAGAAGATTGTGCTAACATACTGAGTGTTCCCGTTGGGGCAACAGTGCTGATAGAAATATTTCTTCTGCCAAATCTCATCATTCTTGAATAAACCTGTGGTAACTCTTTTTTTAACATCTGAACAAATTCCGAAGTGCTTTCTATTTTGGGATCAAAGTCAAAAAATTTGCCGCGTTCAATTGCCATGTCAATAGAACTATCAAATTCAGCTTCGCATTTTATTTTCATCATTTTTTCAACTTCCCGGATGGCTTCTGCTGAATCAAATTTCAATCCCATTCCTGCCAGAGCATCTCCCAGGGCGGTAAAGCCCAAACCTGTTCTCCTTCCCTTTTTGCCAGCTTCATAAAGCAGTTTCCACGTTTTTACTTCGACGGATTTAATATAATCTGGTTCAGGATCACTTTCTATTTTAGCCAATATTCTTTCGATAGCTTCTAATTCAAGATCAACTAAATCATCCATTAATCGTTGAGCTTCATAAGTAGTTTCGTAAAATTTCTTGAAGTTAAATTTAGCTTTAGAGCTAAAGGGCTTGTCAATGAAATTAAATAAATTTAACGCAATCAACCTGCAACTGTCTCCTCCCTGCATGGCAATTTCAGAACAGGGATTGGTAGAAACATTTTTAAAACCAGGATACACGGAAGAGGTAGAGTAGTAATGTTGTCTGTCCCAAAAAATTAAACCGGGCTCAGCAGTATTGTGAGCACATTTGATTATCGTATTCCATAATTCACTCGCTTTTACAACTTTGGAAAATTTTGGTTTCGCTGCATCAATCGGCCAGCGTAAGGTAAAGTCAGTATCATTCGTAACAGCAGTCATAAACTCATCCGAAAGCCGAATAGAAATATTGGCGCCTGTTATTTTTGACAAATTTTGTTTGACAGTAATAAATTCTTCTACATCCGGATGCGCAATATCAATTGTAATCATTAAGGCTCCTCTTCTTCCATTTTGTGCAACCTCACGTGTTGTATTAGAAAACCTCTCCATGAACGATACCGCCCCAGTTGTTGTTCCGGCAGCATTGGAAACTGACATGCCGGCTGGCCGGAGTGTAGAAATATCAATTCCAACTCCACATCTTCTCTTAAAAAGCTGGGCTAACTGCTGGTCTGTATAAGATATTCCCCCATAAGAATCATATATTTCAGGCAATACAATACAGTTGGAAAGTGAAGCTATAATATTTGGATTTCCAAGTGAGGACATTACACTACCTTGTGGTATTATGTATTTAAAGTCTTTGAAGTAATGGAAAATTTTCTTCTCACTCAGAAGTTCTCTTTCCTGTCCGTATTTCGAGAGGTATTTAAAACTACCATTAAGGTGAGATTTTAATTTATACTCTTTTTCTTTTCGGGCAAATTGCTTTGCCATCCGCCAATGCATATCATCTGGCGTAAGCTCAAGAAACTTTTTGTTTTTATCTTTCATGGCGTATTTATTCATCCAGGTAGAGGCCGCAAGCTCATCTCCATGAAAATATGCCACACATTTTTCAAATACTTCATTGTAAGAAAACGTCTGAACGTTTCCTTTCACTGATTTTTTAGGGATTTCTAAAGTTATCATATAGAGTTTTGTTTTTTAGTTTTCGCGAAAATTTCTGATGCAAATTAAGATTAGAAAATTGGATTTATTCAGTCTTAATTTTCAACTTTTCATCCTTCTTTTTAACATTCACCTTTCATCATATTTTTTTATGATTTGTATCATAAAAAAGCATGATGGACATCAGTAAGGTTTCATCAAAGGAACAATAACTTTAACGGAAATAACAAGAAAATATTTTTGAAAACCGAACAAACATTTTTGTTTAATAAAATAATTTTTGGCCCTGTAATGAGCAGGCGTCTTGGTGTTTCATTGGGCGTTAACTTATTACCCATAGATTCAAAACTCTGCAACTTCAATTGTATTTATTGTGAGTGTGGAGGAGAGGAAATTAAAAGCACCCGGGGTAAAGCCTTTAATTCAAGAAGTGAAGTAAAAAAAGAGCTGGAGAAATCATTGATAGAGTTAAAATCAAAAAATATTTCTATAGATGCCGTCACTTTTGCAGGAAACGGGGAGCCTACAATGCACCCTGAGTTTTCTGAAATAATTAATGATACGATAGAGTTGAGGAACAACTATTTTCCTGCTGTTAAGGTGGCTGTGTTGACGAACGCAACAATGTTAAACAGAAAAAGCGTAGTCGATGCGCTTAAGAAAGTTGATCTGCGAATTTTAAAATTGGATGCAGGTACAGAAGAATTGTTTCAAAAGATAAATCAGCCCCACTCCAGGAGATCCTTGAGTTGGATCATTGATCATTTGCAATATTTTAAAGGCGATTTAATAGTTCAATCTATGTTTGTTAAAGGGTTGCATGATGGAACTTTCATTGACAATTCCTCTGATATAAGCGTGAATGCCTGGCTTGAACTTTTAAAGAAAATAAAGCCGAAGCAAGTGATGATTTATTCAATTGACAGGGCAACGGCTGTAAAGGGATTAGAGAAAATTTCTTTAGAAAAACTAAAAGAAATCGGGATGAAAGTAAATG
>JBFWYJ010000207.1:0-2603 GCA_050186555.1 Bacteroidia bacterium | reverse complement strand
AGGATTATGCCCTTGCGGTGAGCATTCTGGAGTATTGTCTCCTCCTTTTTTCTTCTATTATCAATTTCAACTCTCTTCCCAACTGCCCGGCAATAGCTGTGTTTTCCTCAGCCCTGCGAATTAAATACGGGATAACCGATTTTACAGGGCCATAGGGCAAATACTTGGTTACATTGTAACCTGCGTCTGCAAGGTTATAGGTAATATGATCGCTCATTCCATAGAGTTGTGAAAAGTAAACGTGCGGATGATCATTGGGGATATCCAACTCTTTCATTTTATTTATTAAATACATTGTACTTGTTTCATTATGTGTTCCCGCGCATAAGGTAACTACATCTATATTTTTTAGGCATATATCAACTGCGAGGTTAAAATCTTGATCAGTATTTTCTTTACTGCTTTGTATAGGAGATTTATATCCCAGTTGTTGGGCCCGGAGATTTTCTTTTTCCATATAGGCTCCCCTAACCAGTTTGATACCTATAAAGAAATTTTTCGCTCTTGCTTTTTGTATAAGATTTTCGAGATATTCAATCCTGTCCCAGCGGTACATCTGAAGCGTGGTAAGCACAATGGCAGTTTTTTTATTATTCAGCTCCATCATTTCTTCAGCTAATGTGTCAACAGCTTCCTGGATCCAACTTTCTTCCGCATCAAAATAAACAGGAACATGAAACAGGGATGCGTAATAGCTTATCTCCGTGAGTCTCCCTCTTATTTTTTGAAACTCCTTTTCTTCCTTTTTAGTTAATTGCCGTTTGAAATTTAATTTTTCCAGTAAACCAAAACGGGCAATGCCTGTTAGTTTAAGGCTGGTATAGGGAATGGCCGGATTGTCTTTTGCCACCCGAATAATTTTCAGGATTTCATCTTTTGTCTTGCAGAAATCTTCTTCATTTTCTTTTCCTTCAATAGAATAATCCAGAATAGATCCGATGTGCGACCTGTTAAGCTTCTCTACAACGTTTTTGCTTTCTTCAATGGATTCCCCCCCGCAAAATTGCTTAAATATTGTTGCCTTTATAGGCAGAGAAACCGGTAGTCCAATCCTGATGGCAAAAATAGTGAGCTTTGAAAATAGCTTCACGAGGAAGGGATTGCTCATTAATTTAAAGAGCCATAGAGACTGTCTTAGCTCACCGACACCCTTTGCTTTAAAAGCTTTTTCAGTATTCTCAAATGATAATTCAGGAAATGCCATATATGAAAATTAACTACCTCTGTGTGTTTTTACCTCCTCAGCTGTTACCAGTTCACCATCGTTTTCCCAATTGTGTAATACGTAATTAAGAACATCGGCTACCTCTTCATCCGAAAGGTTTTGAGGAGGCATTGTGCTGTTGTACTTCTGGCCGTTGACAGTTATTTCCCCCGTTGATCCCATAATTATTTGATTAATTGCTCTTGCTTTATCTGCAAGCAAGTAATCTGATTTTGCCAATGGAGGAAAAGCATTAGGCAGTCCTTCCCCATTTGCCTGATGACAAGCCTGGCAAGTCCGCTTATAAATTTCTTCCCCTTTGGCATAAGGATTGGAAATGTTGATCGACGTCTCACGATCGGTAATTTTATTTTCCTCGACAGACTTTTCCGTTTGCACAGAGTCAGATTTATTTTCATTCCCGCCGCATGAATACATGCAGGCAATACTAGCTCCGTAAATTATTAGAGATACTGTTTTAAAAAATAAAATGGATGATTTCATATATTTATTTTTAGTATTGCTATCTTATTTATACTTCCCGTAACAATAGTATCTATAATGCGCCTTATGAAGTATGATTTGGCTCATAGTTTGCCTTTTAACAAATATCTGCCAATTATGATTAATGGGGACAGCGTAACCATTAATAAGCCAATAAAAATTCCTAATCCAGAACACGCAAAAGATATGAGGTAAGGGGCTATCTTTTCCATGATCGCCTGGAATGTAAGTTTATTTTCGATAATTAATTTTCCTTTTTCAGCTCCGGCAGCAATCAGGCTAATCCAAAACATTAATAATGAAATATTGGTAGTCCAAAAGCCTGCACTTATAATAGTTTTTTGAGTCTTTGAGAATTGATGTTTGGTCGCATCACCAATAATAAATAATACCGATGATAATAAAATCATAGTATTTATTCCAATGGTACTTCCCATTGCATGGGCAACTGTAATGTGTGTACCATGTGTGAAAATATTTACGGCAGGGATGGAAATTAAAAGGGCAAGCACAATATTTATAAATATCCAGATATCGGATGCAACAATGAAACGATAGGGCAAAAAATAAAAATCTTTTTTTGCTTGCTGTAATGAGTTTCTCCAATTCCACATAATTTTTGCGAGGATAAGTAGTTCGGTCATACTTATAGCATAAGAAAGATAACGTATCCAGGGCGCGGTAGGAACGATATAGATATGATGTGCCCAGCCAAACATGAGATTGGTAAGGCCAAGTAAATACATCAGAAACACTAATCTGGATTTTGCTATGCTTTCATCACCTTTTACTCTTTCCATAACAAAGATTGCAGTTCCATACACAAGCATGTTCCATGATCCTACCAAGGCTCCATATGCTTTCCATTGTTTTGTTAAATCTCGGATCACGTTAT
>JBFWYJ010000206.1:0-6088 GCA_050186555.1 Bacteroidia bacterium | reverse complement strand
TCAAACTCAACATGGTCTATCATCCCAATTTTAGCTGCGCCGTCATTAAACTCTCCTGCAATATCATATTTAAAGGGAATAACCGTGTTTCCTGATTTATCAATAAATCCCCATTTACTGTTTTTTGAGACCGGTGCTAATTCATCGCCGAAAGGAAGTCCGGAGTCGTATTCAGCTTTGATCGCAATTTCACCGCTTTTGTCAATATATCCATATTTACCGCCTTCTTTAAAAAGAATCATGCCGTTGCTAAAATGTCCTTGCATAGAATAGCTATGTTCAAATAATTCTGTCCCTTTATCATTGATGTAAACATACTTATCATCATAATCGCCTTTTACTTTAGCTATGCCATCGTAGAAATTGTCAGCATAAGAATAGCTTGGAGGAATCATTACTTTGCCGCTGGCATTCATAAAACCATACTTCTTATCCAGTTTAATTTTAATTAATTGAGATTCGTCTTTGTTTACGTAAACAAAATCATAGATGGGTTTAACAATGACTTTTCCTGTTTTAATGTCTTTTAATCCGTATTTTCCATTATCTCTAAATGACTTTACAGATTGCGAATAAATGTTTGATACAACAAATAAAATGGTGATGAATAAATTAATAACTCTCATAAATAATAGCTTAATGCCTAAAGATGTGAAAATGAAAAGTTAATTCAAAACGTAATTTTGAATAGTTAACATTTATTTAAATTTGAGGATTTTTGTGGCAGTGCCTAAATTCTTACACCGATAACCAAGATGTCATCAACTTGCTCGAGATTGCCCATCCAGCTTGCAATTTTGGTGTTTAATATTTCCTTTTGTTCTTTGAAAGAAAGATCTGAGTTAGCAATTAGCAACTGTTCAAGTGTTTTGTATCTGAATTTTTTTCCGCCTTTATCTCTCATTTCTTGTGTATCGCCACCAAACTGATCAGGATAACCATCTGTAAGCGTATAAATACAATCACCTTCCTGCAAATCTAACTCATGTAAATCAAAAGGAACAGGATCAGGGTAGAACCCACAAGGTTGCTTGTTGCCTTTTAATGTGATTAATTCTTTTTCGTTATTGTTTGTTCTAACGATGTATAGTGAATTATTGGCACAGGCATAACTAAGTTTCCTGTTTTTCTTATCTACACAACAAAAGACAATATCCATACCGTCTTTGTTTTCATGCGAGGATCCTGTTTGTTTTAGTGTATAGACTAATTTTTCTCGTATGAAATCCAAAACTTCTGCAGGTGTCTTGGTCTTGTTATGCGTAACAATTTCTTCTAAAAATGACAAACCAAGCATTGTCATAAAACCGCCGGGAACACCATGCCCGGTGCAATCTGCGGTAGCGTAATACACTTTGTCTTTGTATTCGTAAATCCAATAAAAATCACCGCTTACAATGTCTTTTGGTTTAAATAAAACGAAGCTGTCATTAAAATGCTTTATAAAATCATCTTCTTTGGGGATCAAAGATGTTTGAATACGTTTGGCGTAATTAATACTATCCGTAATTTCTTTATTCTTATCGAACAAATCATTTTTTTGTTCTTCAATTTCCTTCTTTTGGTTAAGAATAATGATGTTTTCTTCTTCAATAATTTCTTTCGATTTAGCTAGTTCCAAGCGACTTCTGATTTCATTATAAGTTAATCTGTATCTGGTACGGATAAGAAACATGGAAAAAATACAAACTGTAAATACCAATAAACCGCCATTGATAGTAAATTCATCGACCGTTAATTCGCTAAATAATACATAGAAAATAATATTAGCAACGATTGTAGAAACGACCAGAACAATTGAATAACCTATTTCCCAAAGTACTAACATGCCAACACCAATAAATAATACCATGTAAGCAAAAGAATGTTTCATCATGTGAGTTAAATCCATTACACTCCACATGTAGGCGTTTTGTATGGAAATACCTAGAACCAAATAAAACATACATTGAAATATACTGAGGCCAATTTTTTTCCTAAGCATTAACACAACCAATGCGCTGCCCGAAACGCCAACACGAAATAGGAAAAATTGGTACCAATGATCAGGTAAAACGAAGACATCACTGATAAACCAAACCAGATTTAATAAAACACCAACCCATGTTGCAATAACATGAAATTTCTCTGTTGTGCGATTAAATTCATCGCGTACTACATTATCCGGTATGGAAATATCTTGCATTAAGTAATAAAAGTACGAATTAATTATTCCAGTTCAAACTTTAAGGCCCTGTTGTCTCTAATGCGCAATCAATGCTGCGGAGCAGTGGTTTTTGGAATAATAAGTTCAGCTTTGGATACGCCATTATACGCGATAACCAGATTGGATTTACCATTGGGCTCATAGTTTGCATTGAAAACTTTATCTAATTGAAAGCTTACCGGCAATACAATAAAGCGCTTTTTTTCATTGCCAAAATCAAATTTGTTTAAGAAGATTTTTTTCTCCTCCTTTTCAAGTTCATTGACATACATTTGCTTTGGTCGCGTTTTGTAATGAAGGTAATAGTCCAAAGCAATCATTTCCTTTACAATGCTATCGTTCGGATACATTTCATTACTGCACCTTATCAGCATGTCATAACTTTCAGTTAAAGTAAATTGATAATAATTCAGTTCTTGCTTGAATAAATCGGAAAGTTTTAGTAGAAAATCAAATATACTGTAATGAATTGTAATGTACTTCAGCGTATTTATTGCTTTTTTACCATTCCAGTAAACTTCCAGCATATGCTCCAAGTCAAGAATTGAATTAATTTCTTGCTGATTTAAATAATTGCTTTTTATTAACTGATAAGGTGGATTTGGATCATAGTCAAAGCCATGTTCCAAATATTTCTCTCGAACCGGTGTGCCTTTCAATAGTTTCAAAAAGCCTAGTTGTAATTCGGGTGGAAATAATTTAAATACTTCTTCGAGTGAATATTTAATATCAGCATAATAATCCAATGGCAGTCCAACAATCAAATCTAAATGTAACTCGACTTTATCTCTTACCTGATTGATGATGTTTTTTGTTTTTTCAAAGCTTTGTTTTCTGCTCACAGACAAGTTAGCAGCCTGATTCACTGTCTGGATACCAATTTCGAATCTGAAAAGATTTTTCGGGACTTTTTCATTGATGTAATTGATAATGTCCTGATGAAGTATATCAGCGGTAATTTCAAACTGAAAAACATTACCTGTTTTGTGATGCTTTAAAATGAAATCGAAAATACCTAATGTAAAATCTCTTTTAATGTTAAATGTTCTGTCAAGAAACTTTATGGTATTACCATGCTCCATTAAATAGAGCAAAGTATTCTTGATATGTTTGTCAGGAAGGTATCTAACCTTGTTATCTAAACTAGCTAAACAAAATTCACATTTATACGGACAGCCGCGCGATGTTTCAATATATAGGACCTTATCTTTTAAAGTAGTAACATCATCATACTGGTATGGCATAACATCCTCATATAACCTTAAATCAAATTTTGGAGGTAAACTTTTTGAAATAATTTCTCCATTACTTTGTTTGTAAACCAAGCCGGGTACGTTTTCTATGTTTGGATAATTGTTAAGGAAATCCGAAAATGGTATCTCTCCTTCTTCTCTGATGATATAATCAACGTATGACAAATTGATTATCTCTTCATATTCGTATGAAACTTCCGGTCCGCCTAACAATATTTTAATTTCAGTTTTTTTTGATTTGACAAGCTTAACTAGTTCTAAAGTTTGTGTTATATTCCAGATGTAACAACTAAAAGCAATAATATCATAGTCAAGAACTTTATCAATAATGTGTTCCGGATTTTCTCTTATGGTAAATTCTTTCCAGGACAGGTTGTGCTTGTCTTTGTTTAATGCATATAACAAACGAATAGCAAGATTCGTGTGGATATATTTTGCATTAAGGGTTGTTAATAACACCTGCATCGAACAAATATAGCTAATACAATATTCAAAAGAGTTAGAATATTTTATATCTTAGATTAAAAATTAAGTATTATGAATATTATCGCATTAGTTATCGCAACATTTATCCCTCTTATTATTGGATTCATATGGTATAACCCTAAAACATTTGGCAATGCCTGGCAGAAGGCCGCAGGGATAACAGATGAGCAGGCAAAAGGAGCCAACATGGCTTTAATATTTTCTTTAACCCTTGTATTTTCATTTATTATTGCGTTCATGATGCAGGTAATTGTAATACATCAATTTCATTTTGGGAGTATTTTGGCAATGCAACCTGATTTTAAGGAGCCCGGTTCAGTTTCATCAGAATTAATGAAACAGATTAATGAATTATATGGTCATAGTTACCGCACATTTAAGCATGGTGCATTTCACGGTACCTTAGCAGGATTATTATTAATAATGCCAATAATGGCTATCAATGCATTGTTTGAAAGAAAAGGATTTAAATACATTGCCATTAATGCCGGGTATTGGATTGTTTCAATGGCTTTAATGGGCGGTATTATTTCTGCTTACGAATAATTTCAACTAACCGCAGCTTCCCTTAACTTAAGGATGCCTTTTTCAGTATCAATTGTTGCTTTGCATCCAATTGGAATAGTATGCTTGTTTTCAACGTGACCAATATCGACATTTGAAATTACAGGAATGTCAATGTTTTTGAAGTATTGATCAAATACTTCCTGCAAGCTGAATGATTTTTCTGGCTCTTCCGGTACACATTTTGAAAATTGTCCCAGTATGACTGCAGAAACTTCATTAAACACATTCAGGAGTTTTAATTGGGTTAACATTCTGTCAATACTGTAAGGCTCCTCTTTGAATTCTTCTAAAAATAAAATCTTTCCTTTTAAATCTTTAAAGTATTCGCTGCCGGCAAAGCCGCAAAGAACAGATAAATTGCCTCCAACCAATTCTCCCAGTGCTTTTCCTTTCGAAAGCACTTCGAAATTTTTAGCTGCATCATGATTTTGGAATTCAAAAACTGCTGATTCCATGACTACTTTTTTAAAACTGCTTGACGTAAATCCATTCCAGCCTGAATTTCCAACCGGACCGTGAAAAGTAATTAAACCGGTTTTATTAGTAATAGCAATTAGCAAAGATGTAATATCAGAAAATCCAATAAGCACTTTTGGATTTGACTTAATAAGTTCATAATCCAATTTATCAAGTAATCTTGCACAGCCCCAACCACCTTTCATGCAAAAGATACCCTTGATGGTTTTGTCTTTAAATAGATCGTTTATCTCCTTTGCTCTGAACTCGTCAGTACCGGAAAAATAACCGAATTTATTTTCAAGGGATTTGCCAAGAACAACATCAAAACCAAAGGATTTTAAAATGGTAACAAAATCATTTATTCTATCATTATTCCAAACTGCTCCGGCGGGGGATATAACTGCGATTTTATCATTTTTCTTTAAGGCAGGCGGTTTAATTCTAGGGAGGTTGGGTGATTCTTCACTAAATTTAAATGAACTAAGTAAACTGATGCCCGTTGCGCTCAATACACCATTTTTAATAAAGTCAATCCTTTTCATCGCCCTTCAGATTTATAGCGTTTGTAACAGTCCATTACTTTATTATACAAATCAAAGCCTTCATGCGTAAGAATGAATTGGTTATTTAATTCCAAACAATATTTCTTAAAGTTCTCGTAGTCGAGTTTATCGTCCCCGGTTAATTTCCTGACAACATCAGCATTAATTTTTTTAGATACTTCTTCTTCAATTAGAATTTCTTCATATATCTCTGCCAGTTTCCTGATTTCTCTGCCGCGTTTGCTAAATGTCATATATAAAGCGGTAATAGGACTTTCAATTGCAGTAATAGTTCTTAGTTTACTTTGATCAATAATTTTTGACATGTACTGCTTTTCGTATGGCTTGTATTTGAATGTATTTACGGTAATGGCATTTAAATCAATAATTGGAACGCGCATAAAAATTAAGTAGTCTCCTTTTTTGTTTCTTTGAATTGATTTTAAAGGCAAAACCAGTTTGGTATAACCTATATAAGAACAAAGAAGTGTATCATCTTCATTAGCAACAAGGTTGAACCTACCATCTTGATTGGTCATTGTACCTACGCCGGTATTTTTATTAATAATATAAAC